>JAJZNH010000546.1:4819-5896 GCA_021811745.1 Acidobacteriota bacterium | reverse complement strand
GGTCTACCACATTTACACCGTCGCCGATTTCCAGAAGCTCACGCCCAACATCGACTGGGAAGTTTATTTTCACGATTCCGGCATCCGGCCATTCGACACGCTCAACGTGGCGACTCCGGATTATTTCAAGGCGCTCAACGGCTTGCTTGCGAGCGAATCGCTGGATGCGTGGAAGAGCTATCTGCGCTGGCAGGTGCTGCACGGGCTGGCGCGGGATCTGGCCACGCCTTTCTACGATGAAAATTTCGCGTTCTTCAACCGCACGCTGGCCGGCCAGAAGGAGCCGATGCCGCGCTGGCGCCAGTGCACGGTCGCCACCGACAACGCGCTGGGCGAAGCGGTGGGCCAGGACTGGGTGAAGCAGAACTTTCCGCCCGCGGCCAAGGCCAGCATGGACCGGCTGGTGGCGGATCTCGACAAAGCGCTGGGCGAAGATATCCAGTCGCTGCCGTGGATGAGCGAAGCCACCAAGAAGGCGGCGGCCGAAAAACTCGCCATGATCCGCAACAAGATCGGGTATCCGGAGAAGTGGAAAGACTACTCGAGCGTGAAGGTCAACCGCGGCGAATTCGTTGTAAACGAGCAGCACGTGGCGGTGTTCGACCGCAATTACAACTTCAACAAGCTGGGCAAGCCGGTGGATGAGAAGGAGTGGGGCATGACGCCGCCGACAGTGAACGCCTATTACGATCCTTCCTTCAACGACATCAATTTCCCGGCCGGCATTCTGCAGCCGCCGTTCTTTGATGCGAATGCCGATCCGGCGGTGAATTTTGGCGGCATCGGCATGGTGATCGGCCACGAAATGACGCACGGCTTCGATGATCAGGGTTCGCAATTCGACGGCAAGGGCAACCTGCGCACCTGGTGGACGCCGCAGGACGAGGCCGCCTTCCACCAGCGCACCGAGTGCGTTGCCAACGAATACAGCAATTTTGTGGCGGCGCCTGCCGAGGGCTCCACGCCCGCGCAGCACCTGAACGGCCACCTGACGCTGGGCGAAAACACCGCCGACAATGGCGGCTTGCGCATCGCCTACATGGCCCTGCTGCAGGCGCTCAAGGACGACGGCAAATC
>JAJZNH010000546.1:0-4809 GCA_021811745.1 Acidobacteriota bacterium | reverse complement strand
CCATCCACGAGAAGATCGACGGCTACACCGAGGCGCAGCGCTACTTTATCGGGTTTGCGCAGGTGTGGTGCCAGAACACGCGCGATGCGGCCGCCCGCCAGGCCGCGCTCGTCGATCCACACTCCCCCGGCAAGTGGCGCGTCAACGGCACCGTGCAGAACTTCGGTGAGTTCGGCAGAGCCTTCCACTGCGCCAAGGGTCAACCCATGTACCCTCAGAACTCCTGCAGGGTGTGGTAAAGCGAGGAAACAAAAAGCGTGGGATCAGGGAATCGAGAACAGAAAAACATGCCGTCTGGCGTGCAGCTCCATCACTGATCTATGATTCCTGTTCCCCGTTTGCGATCCCTGTCACCCCCTCATCCGCTAAACTAGGCACAAGCAGCCTTTGGCTTTTACAATTCAGCAGGGACCCGTCCCAACCCAGCACTGCTCGGGAACGATCAATCCTGGCGGCAGATGTCTGCCAGCACGAAGGAATCGCATGAGGTTTAAGAAATTTGGCAAGGCTTTTCTGACAGGCGTCCTTTCGGCCGGCGTCGTCTTCGGAGTTTCGTCTTGCATTCAGAGTTATACGGTCGGCTTCCTGTATGTCACGGGCACGGTGACGGCCCAACCCAACGGGAACGGAATCATCAGCGGCTACAAGATTGACCACAATACCGGCGAGTTGGTTCAGATCAACGGGCTTCCGGTCTCCTCCGGGGGCGCAAATCCCGTCCGAGCCGTGCTGGCGAACGGGCAGCGCTTCCTCTACGTCCTGAACCGCGGCGCCAACGCGGCGGGGTCAGGAAACTGCTACGGCACCGATCCGAGCACCGCTTGCCAGGGTGCGAACATCACCCAGTACGTGGTGGGCGGCAACGGCATTCTCACGCCCGAGGAGACGTTCTATTCTCAGGGCTACAATCCCTTCCGTCTGATTGCCGACAACACCGGCAATTACCTGATGGTGCTCGATCACGATTCTCCGTCCGGTGCGGCCTGCAAGGCGGCACTGGGGCCGTCCGTCGCCACCTGCGGCGACATCACGATGTTTCAGATCGATCAGATCACCGGCCGTCTGTCGCTGGTGCAGAATGCGCAGGTCACGGCGGCTGGCGGCCAGTCGCTCACCTACTTTCCGGTACCCGCGAATCCAGTGGATTTCGCGCTTTCCGGCAATTATGTGCTCACGCTCTCGGCGAACACTCCGGCGGCTGGATTTCCGTATACCGGAGGAGCCCTCGTCTACCCCTATGGCTATAACGGCGCCGGCCAGTTGACCCTCAGCCAGAACAGCGCCCAGCCGCTCGGAATCGCGCAGGGAACGGCGATCATCAACACCAACGGCACTGTCTATGTGCTGGACAACGAGCCGATCACCTATACGTCGAACGGAACCACCACGACCGCGCTCAGCCAGATTCTGCCCTTTACCGTCGGCGCCAACGGCGCTCTCCAGGCGCAGACCGGCGGCATTGTTCCCGACGATCCCTCCGCCTCCAACCCGATCCAGCTTCTGGTGGAGAGCAAACAGCTGTACCTCTACATTGCCAACCAGGGAAACAATATCCAAGGGAACAACCCGCAAAGCGAGATTGCGGGATACCAGATCTTCACCAGCCCGGCGTATCAGTTGCAATTTATCCCGGGTGAGCCTTGGGGCATGGGCTCGGGTCCGCAGTGCATTGTCGAGGATCCGTCGAACCAGTTCATTTACACGGCTAACTTCTACGATTCTTCCGTCACTGGACGAGTTCTGGATCCCAACTCCGGCGTGCTGAATCCCATGCGCGTCGCCAGCAGCTATCCGCTGCAGGGTCCTGCCACGTGGTGCCTGATGGATGGCCGGACGAGCTAAACCGGCGCCGCGCGGAGCGGAGTCCGGCGGCGCTTCACACAACAATGCACGATCAGGATCTGCGCGGCGGCCGGGAAACCCAGCGCATCGGTGTGGAGAACCCGCCGGCGCTGCAGTTCCGGGGCGGAGAGCAGCCAGCGAGCGCAAGGCCAGGCATAAAAGCACGATCAGCGCTCGATTTCAACAGTGGATTTTCGGACCGGAACTCCGGTTCGTGGGCGAAAGATGGGCATGAAGTTCAAAAAAACGAGCCAGCTTCTGCTGGTGACCGGTGCCAGCCTGGCGGCGGCCCTGCTGGCGACCGCCTGCTCGCAGATCACCCAGACCCTGACGGTCGATTTCGTCTACGTTGCCAGTGCGCTGGCGGCCGGACCCAATCAGTACGGCGAGATCGACGTCTTCGAAATCAACTCGGAGTCTGGCCGCATGCGCCAGATCCCCTCCTCGCCGTTTCCCTCCGGCGGCCGCAACCCCGTCGCCGAAACCGCTTCTTCCGATTACGGCAGCCTGTTCGTCGCCAACCACGACGACAACACCGTGGTGCAGTTCGTCATCGGTATTGACGGAAAACTGTATCCCTTCACAACCGTCAATACCCCGGGGATCTTCCCGCTCGCCTTGGCGGCCAATCAAGCCAACCTCTTCGTGCTCGACACCTTCCAGCCGCTGCCCACCTGCTCCCCGGCTGAGCCCTGCTCCGGTTCCATCGCGGTGTACCCGCTCATCCCCCCCACCCCAACCGAACCGGTGCTCATGCAGGAACGCCTGCCCATCAACTCCTGCAATGGTCTCGACTATCTGCCCGTGACCCTCAGCGGCGCGGCCGCGGCAGATATCGTTCAGCCCACCGGCGTGGCCATTCTCCCCAACGGCTCCGACCTGTTGGTCACAGCCTATGACACCACGGCCAACACGGGCTACCTGTTCGCGTACAGCATCGGTACAGCTCCTTGCGGAAAGCAAACCATCTCCACGCTGACACCGCTGGCTGGTTCACCGTATCCCGCCGGCATCCATCCCTCGGCCGTCGCCGGCGACAGCTCCAGTTCCTACGTCTACGTCACCGATCTCGCCGGCGCCGACGTCCTCGGCTACGCGCTGGCTTCCGGCGGATTGGCTCCGATGACCAGCGGCGCGGGGGGAAGCAATCGTTTCCCGGCCGGCAACCAGCCCTCGGCCATCGTGGTCAACCCCACTTATCCGTATGTCTACGTGACCGATATGCTCGATTCCACGGTGAGCGCCTACTCGATCAGCAATGGCGCCTTGAAGCCTTTGGGAACCTTCGCCAGCGGCACGCAGCCCGTCGCCATCGGCATCGACCCGTCGACCAACCGTTTTCTTTACACCGCCAATTTCCTAGCCAACAATGTCTCCGGGTGGCAGTTGAACACGACTGACGGAACGCTTTTGGTTTCGCAACTCTCGCCCTTCGGGGCCAACGCGCTGCCAACGGCCGTGGCGGCCATCCCGCACAACGGATACGGAGCCGGCATTCAGAAATAGTTCTGCGCGGCCGCGGCGAAGCGCGGGTAGTCAATCCCCGTAACGGCTTTTACAATGGCTACGGGCAACCAACAACAACGTATTTCCCAGGGGCTCGAAGCAGTGGCCCGCCACGAAGGAAGCGCATGAAGTTCAGCAAACTGAGCCAGCTCGCTCTGGTCTCGATTCTCGGTCTGGGAGTGGCCACTCTTCTTTCCGGGTGCATGCTGGTCACGATCGATTATGTTTTCGTGGCCGACTTATCGGGCAGCGGGCCGGGGAGTGCCGGCCAGATTGAGACCTTTGCAGCCGATGCAGAGACGGGTGCGCTGCGTCTCTCCGATAATAAGCCGGTGCCGTCGGGTGGCACGAACCCGGTAGCCTTGGTAGCCTCGGCCAGTTATCAGGATCTCTATGTCGCCAATGCCGGCAACAAATCGGTCGTCCACTTTACCATTGCCTACAGCGGCGCCCTGACGCAAAAGGAGACCATTACGCTGCCGTTCACACCCGCCGGTCTGGCGGTGAATACGGCCGGCACCGCCCTGTATGTTGTAGGCGGCACCCGCCCTGGCCAGTTCGCGGTCTATCCGCTTTCCTCGGGCACTATCGGGAGTCTGGCTTCGACCATCACCTTAACGCTGCCCGGTTTCACTTCCGATGTCATCGTTCCAACTGCGGTCGCCGTTCTGCCCAACAACAACAACGTTTACGTGGCGGCTTACGATCAATCGGCGTACAACCCCGGCGGCACCGTCTCCAGCAGTGCCAACCCCGGCTGGATCTTTGCCTATAGCGTGAGCTCAAACGGCGCGCTGACTCCGGTGGCCAACAGTCCTTATCAGGCGGGCGTGAAACCGACTTCGCTGGCAACAGCGCCTACCAACCGTTTCGTGTATGCCACCGATTTCGCCTCGAATCAGGTTATCGGCTACGCGGTGATGTCGGACGGCACGCTCAACTTCCTGGTCAATGGCCCTTTCAAAACGGGGAACGAGCCTGCTTCTGTGGTGGTCGATCCGCGCGGCATGTATCTCTATGTCGCCAATTCGCTGCAAAACACGGTTTCTGCCTACGCGATCGCCCAGTCGTCCGGGACGCCTTCGGCCGTGATCAACGTCAGCGGCAGCTCGGTGAATGCGACGGATACCTCACCGGTTTCCATCCTCGTGGATCCTGGACTGGGCCGGTTCGTCTACACGGCCAATAACCTGGGCAACTCAGTCTCCGGATTCCAGTTGAACCCCAACACCGGCGCGTTGAACCCGACCATTTTGACGCCCTATCCGACGGGCGTAAGTCCTACCGCAATTGCCGCTGTTCCGCACGGCAACCACCCGGTCCAGGAAGTCACCCCGTAAGAGATCCGTCGGTTCGATCGGGTAGGAGGCGGGATCACTCCCGCCGTCCTCCCACACCACCGGACGTGCCGTTCGGCATCCGGCGGTTCATGAAGCAGACGGGAAGCGTTGCCGAGTGTCC
>JAJZNH010000928.1 GCA_021811745.1 Acidobacteriota bacterium | reverse complement strand
CCCGCCAGCTTCGTGATCGGCTGCCCTTTTGCCGCTTGCACAACCACACCTTCGCCGGTCACCTGAGCGTAGCCGATGGTCAGGCCTTTCTCTGCGCTGATCCTTACATTGCGCAGGACGACGCCGGTAACGGGCGATTCCGGCAAGCCCACGATCGCTCCCGCCAGCTTGCTTCCCGTGGCCGTCACATTCTCAATCACTATGTCATGAAAGTGCGGAGTCAGCCTCGTTACGGGAGCCGCCGATACCCCTCCGGCCGGTATGATCCGGGGATAGTATTCGCTGATGATCAGCGCGTTCTTTACGTTCTTCATCTCAATATCGCGGAAGACCAGATGACTCACGTCATGGCCGCGATCGCGGTTGGCCTTGACGCGAATGCCGTTCGCGGTGCCATCGAAATGAATGCGCTCAGCAAGAATGTTTTGAGCACCGCCGGCCAGTTCGCTGCCCACCGAGACACCGTGCCCATGCAGAAAAGTGCAGTCTTTGATGGTGATGTCCCGGCTTGGCGAGTCGGGGCCGGGAGAGTTGATCATACCCGACTTGATAGCCACGTTATCGTCGCCCACATCGGAAAATACGTGATCGATCACCATGCGCGAAGAGGAAAACGGATCGATCGCATCCGTATTGGGAGAATGAGCGGGCGCGAGAATTCTGACATTGCGGATCGTAACATCGTCGGAGTAGTACGGAACCACCTGCCACATCGGCGAGTTCTGAATCGTCACGCCCTCGATGAGTACGTGCTTGCAATGATCGAAGACCACCAGCCGCGGCCGCGGGTGATCAGTGCCCAGAATCCCTGAGCCTTTGATGGCCCACGCCATCTTCCACCAGCTCTCTCCCGAACCATCGATGATGCCTTCCCCCGTGATCGAGACATTGGTGGCGTTGGTGGCGCTGACCAGCGCTTGCAATCCCGGCGCGCGAAATTCCCTGATTGCGGGGTAGTCCGCATGGTCTGTGGACCCAAGAAGCGTCGCACCCTTGTCGAGGTGCAGCGTAATGTTGGACTTCAGGACGATGGGGGCACTGAGATACGTGCCTGGCGTCAGTGTAACCGTACCGCCCCCCTGCCGTTCGCAAGCATCGATGGCGGCCTGAATTGCCGCGGTATCCTTGGTGACGCCGTCGCCCCTGGCGCCGAAGCTGCGCGGATTGCAATTCGCCGAGGCATAAAGACTTCCCGTAGAAACGGTAAGGGAAAAAATGCAGGCGGCCAACACAAAAAGCCGTTGTCTCGGCAAAGTAATCTGTCGTGGCATGAGGAATCCTCCGTAGAAAATTGCTTGCCCGCTCATCATACACTCCTGGGAGTCACGTGGTCATGCCACCCGCTCAGGCTTGCCCTTGTAACGCAGCTGAGAAATTGAATGATACCTGGGAAAGACCGGCACATGGCCAGCCCTGTGATTTCGGTCCAGCTTGACTGCGGACCGCTCCTCTTCTGTACATTGGAGATTACTAGTGGTCAGTCCTCATGGAAGGCGATGCTTTCCCTATCACCTCAATTCCGCCTTGCGGATCGGAGCACCTTCATGCGATCTTTTATCCTCCGTTCACTCATCGTGACGGCTCCTCTTTTCCTTGCGATTACCTTGACGGCTCAGGATACGCGCACCGTAACCGAACCTCGTATTCCCGCTGCCTGCGTCACTCTGAAAGCGCGCATTGCTTCCGCAAATGGTGCAATTGCGGCCACAGACGAGCGCCGGTTGGACACCGAGCGCATTCAGGAGGCTATCGACCACTGCGCTTCGGGCAAAGCAGTGGTCCTTGGCGCCGGCGGCCGGAAGAACGTCTTCCTCACCGGCCCGCTCACTCTGCGCGCCGGGGTAACGCTGGTAGTTGATGCCAATACCGTGCTGGCGGCGTCGCGCGATCCGCGGCTCTTCGACCTGAGGCCGGGCAGTTGCGGCATGGTTGCGGCAAGAGGACACGGCTGCAAACCTCTCATCTTGGCCGACAACGTTGACAACAGCGGCATCATGGGCGAGGGCTCCATCGACGGTCGAGGAGGGGACAAGTTGCTCGGCCAGGAGGTGACATGGTGGGATCTGGCACATGAGGCAAAGGTCACGGACCAGCAGCAAAGTGTCTTCGCCCTGATCGTTCTGCACCACGCCCGGAACTTCACGATGTACAAGATCACGCTCCGTAATTCGCCGAACTTCCACGTCGCGGTGAATCAGACAGACGGATTTACAGCCTGGGGCGTGAAGATCATGACGCCCAAAACCGCCCGCAACACCGACGGCATCGACCCCAGTTCCTCGCGCAATGTGACGATCACGCACTGCTTTATCCACACCGGCGACGACGACGTAGCCGTGAAGTCCGGCAGAAGCGGCCCGTCCTCGAACATCTCGATCCTGCACAACCACTTCTACACCGGCCACGGCATGTCCATCGGCAGCGGCACCGATGGCGGCGTCGATCACATGCTGGTCGACGACCTGACCATCGACGGCGCCGACAACGGCATCCGTATCAAGTCCGATCGCAGCCGCGGAGGCCTGGTTCACGATCTGGTTTATCGCAACATCTGCATCCGCAATGTAACCAACCCGCTGGTTTTCACGCCGCACTACACCACATTCAACGGCAACCTGCTCCCTATCTACCGCGACATCACACTCCAGAACATTCACATCCTCACACCGGGCGCCTACACCTTCCTCGGATTGGACGCGGAGCACAAGCTCCAGTTGACGCTCAATAACGTGTTTGCCGATGGCTTGCAGCATTCGCGCATGATCAGCAAAGACGCGGTCTTTACAATCGGCAGGCAACGCGGCAACCTTGAGCCCGCCGGTGAAGATGTGACCATCGAGCAAACCTCCGGCTCATCGGCTGGAACGCCGCTCAATTGCGATGCGCGCTTCGTTCCCTTCCCGGCGGATGCAGAGGCGCCTGAGATGGCCGGCAAAGTTCCGCCCGAGGACAAAACCTACTACGTGGCGGCCGACGGCACCGGTGATTACTACTCCATCCAGCAAGCCATCAATGCCGTGCCCGCTTCAGGCGATGCGATGATCCTGGTGGCGCCGGGCACATACCGCGAAGTGCTCACGATCAACAAGCCGGGCATCCAGCTTCGCAGCGCCACTCCTGATGCGAGCAAGACGATCGTGGTCAACGATCGCAGCGCCGGCGCAAACGGCGGCACATTGCACTCGGCCACCGTGAATGTTACAGCCGACAACTTCTTCGCCGAAAACATCACCTTCCAGAATGACTTCAATCGCACCCATCCACAGCTTCCCGCCGGCTCGCAGGCGCTCGCTTTGCTGGTCAAGGGCGACCGCGCAATCTTTCACAACGTGCGTCTGCTCGGCAATCAGGACACCATCT
The DNA here is from genome assembly GCA_021811745.1 of Acidobacteriota bacterium. Next base: position 2,551 of record JAJZNH010000928.1, on the reverse strand, counting down.
ACCTGGGCAGCCGCAACTGCTCGCCCGATGGGCAGAATTGCGTCCCCGCGCGCCAGTATTTCTCAGATTGCTACGTCGAGGGCAACGTGGATTTTATCTTTGGCGAGGGCAAGGCCGCCTGCAATCATTGTGAGAGCCACAGTACTCCGCATGACGGCGGATTTATCACCGCACAAGCGAAGCATGATCCCAGCGAAGATTCAGGCTTCGTATTCGATCACTGCAAACTCACCGCAGCCGAAGAGCTCACCGGAAAGGTTTTCCTCGGGCGTCCATGGCGGCCCTTCGCAACTGTGATCTTCCTCAACACGGAAATGGGCGGCCAGATTGCGCCCGCCGGCTGGCGCGAGTGGCATCCGGGAGAGACACACTCGCTCGACACGGCCTATTACGCGGAATTCAACTCGACCGGCCCCGGAGCACACCACGACGCGCGTGATCCGCATGCACATTTTCTAACGCCCAAGCAGGCAAAACATTATGATCCGGCTGTATTTTTGCGCGGGAGCGACAACTGGAATCCGTTCGTAATTCCCGAGCCGCCGCAATAGTCTTGCTTTCTCGCGGAGAAGCCAAGCACGATGAGCAGAGGTCCTGTGAGTAAGTACCGCCGCTGCCGCTCAGCTTGGAGCGAAGGCAGAAGAGAGTTCAGTGATGAGGAGAAGACGCGTCGTTGAAGGCGGCGCCGCGATTGGCGCAGTCGGCGGTTGGCATTTGCACGGCCAGCGGATGAGCGCGCAAGCAGACAGGACTCGTCCGGAGATCGTGCGCCGGACGTTCTTGTGCTGCCCGACGATGGGTGGAATCTCGGGATCAACTGGAAGGCATCGTGAAGAGACGACGTCGTCTTTCTGCCGGAGGATGTCGATCTCGCCGGGCTTCCGGCAAATCCGCCCGCCGGCGGATGGCAGGGCTTGTGCGCGCGCACGAGCGGGCCCCACGGAACGACACTAGAGCATCAAGCACAAGTTTAGTCAGCATGGTGGAGAATCAGCAGTTGGAAGCCAATCGGCGCACCGCACAACTTTCACTCCCGGATCATTCAGGACCACATGCCGGGAAGTGGCTACCTGCGCCGCAGACAGCGACCGTCGGCTCATTGCGCCTCTTCGCGAATCACCTTGACCGGCCCAAGCAGGCCGGAGGGCAGCAGCGGCGAGTCAGCCCGGTAGGGCTTAACGTCGGTGAAGGTGTACTTGGTCGCACCGGGCTGTTGATCGCCGATCAGCCGATTCACCCACGCGTTCACGACCTCGATCCTGATCTGATTCGCGCCGGACTTTAGGGCCGTGGTCGCATCCACGCGATACGGCGCGTGCCAGGTCTCACCCAGGTTCTTTCCATTGACGGTCACAACAGCCAGGTTCTTCACATCACCCAAATCTATCCACACATGGGCTCCCTTCTGGAACCACTGCGGCGAGGCCTGGAAAGTCTTTGTGTATACGCCCACACCGGAGAAGTATTTCACCCCCGCGTCATCGCTCTTGCTCCAGTCGATGAGCTTGTCCATAACGACGGACGCCGGAGCACCACGGCCTGGCTGGAACTGGACCTTCCATGGCCCGCTGATCGTCGCCACCGTGGTGTCGTTCACTGGCGGAAGCGTGAAAACAGTCTTGCTCGTTGGCTTGCGGAAGACCACAAAGATTGTTCCCCACGGCTCCAATTGAAGTGGCATGGTGGTGCGGCCATCTGCGATCGAGTACGCAGCAGGCTCAGTCTTGCCCGTTTCTGCGTACCACAATTGAGGCGCGTGGCCGGCGACGCGGAAGGTAGCCTCTACGCGGGTGGGGTAATCGCTGCGGTTATCGACGAAGTAGAGATCGCCATCGGCAAGCTTGCGGTGAACGAACTTCAGGTTGGCCTCAGGACCGGACTGCGTCGTGTAGGCGAAGTCCGGCGGCACGCGCATGGCATCGAGCGCTTGAGCTACAGTTTGGCCGGCATAGACCGTCCCTTTGCCTACATGATGCACGCCGGTGCCATCGCCGAAGAGCTCGTTCGCGAGTGTATGGAATTCGCTCTGGTTGTCGGCAAGGCTGGGATCATCTGTTGGTTTGTCGCCGGCAACGGTGGCTCCGTTGATCACAAGCTGGTGGATAGCGCGTAGCACCGGCAGCGACATGTGGCGGCTGTACAGCGCCAGTCCGAGCACGCGATAAGTGGTACCGCCAGGCGTCGTGATGCGGCCGCCGGCGTTGACTTTGAGTACATGAATGAGCGCATCGGCGTTGACGTAGTCAAAGCCATAACCTTCCGGCAAGTCCGGTGATTTGGTGTGATAGATAGCAGTAAGGTTGGAGTCTTCACCGTAGTAGTAAATCACGTCCGCGCCAAAGTGCCCCTGCTGCAGCATATAGCTGTTACGCGCCAGATAAGTAACCCACGGACCGGCTTCGTTCGCCCAGGTTTCGTTGCGGTTAAACCATTGGCCGAAGGGGCCGAGCGTCAATCCAGGCGCCTTGCCCACCAAAGGCTGGTGCGCCGACTCGTGAATGCAGAAGCGGTTGATGCCGTTGAGGAACTCCTGATCGGCGGTAGACTTCAA
>JAJZNH010000941.1 GCA_021811745.1 Acidobacteriota bacterium | reverse complement strand
CATAACCGAGCGTATTATATATGCTCGGTTATGGAGCCTTCAAAAAGAAACACCCAATCCGTCACTCTCATGTCGCGCACCCCGATTGGATATATTGTGTGGCCGATTTTGACGCCGATCCGCTACCCTAAGAGTCGGTTTTCAAGTACCGCGCATACGACTTCTACGACGAACGCGGCGATTTCAGCGAGCTGACCAATCTCGCCGGACGCAAGGAATACCAAGCGGAGGCCAAATGACGCCCCCTGTTCAAGTCCTTGATACTTGTGCAAGACCGGAGGCTCTGCTTACGATATTTCGGTGCACGAATCCGATGCGAAAGGAGTGGCATTCTTGTCCACAGGTAAAACGAAATTTCTTCCCTCACTTTCCCGCAGAGAGTTCATCCGCAGTTGCACCGCCGTCGCGCTGGCTTCGCGCACCGCAGTTGTATGCGCCGAAACGGCGAACCCGCCGGACTTGAGGCGCCCGACGCTGTATGTGGTTCCCTACGCCCACCTCGATACCCAGTGGCACTGGGAGTTTCCGCAGGTCATCAGCGAATATCTGCTCAAAACATTCCGGGTAAATTTTTACCTTTTTGGCAAGTACCCGCATTACATCTTCAACTGGACAGGCGCGAACCGCTATCGCCTGATGAAGGAGTATTTTCCCGCGGATTACGAGCGGATGCGCCGCGATGTGGCTGCAGGCCGTTGGTTCCCTGCCGGCTCCTCGGTGGAAGAGAATGACGTCAACCTGCCCAGCGCGGAGTCCATCTTCCGCCAGGTCTTGTGCGGCAACACCTATTTCCGCCGCGACTTCGAGAAGGCGAGTTCCGAGTACATGCTGCCCGACTGCTTCGGATTTCCCGCCTCGCTTCCGTCGATTCTTGCCCATGCCGGGCTGAGGGGATTCTCGACTCAGAAGCTGAGCGCAGCATGGCAACCTGCCCCGAAAGTGGGCGGCCCCGGTTCGCCGGAACAGACTCCGGAGGGTATCCCGTTCAACGTCGGCCTCTGGGAGGGACCAGATGGGAAGACCGTGCTCGCGGCGCTCAATCCGGGCCGGTACGCGGGTGACATCCGCCGCGACATCAGCCAGCCTCTGACAGGTCCACCGGCCGACCGAGATGACCATGATTGGGTCAAGAGGATAGAGATCGACGGAAAAGTGACGGGCGTTTACGCCGACTACCACTACGTCGGCACGGGCGACATAGGCGGCGGGCCCGACGAAGAGACTGTCCGGCTGCTGGAGGCGATTGTTACGCACGGCGAAGCCGTGCCGCCGCCTCCGGGATATGGCGGCAAAACCACCTCCCCGCCGCCTCCCGGAACGCCGGTTCGTTTTGGTGAGGGGCCGGTGCATGTCCTTGCCACGGCCGCCAACCAGATGTTCGACGATATCACTCCTTCCATGACGACGCGCATGCCGCGCTACAAAGGCGACCTGGAGTTGATTAACCATTCGGCCGGTTCACTTACGTCGCAGGCGTACCACAAGCGCTGGAACCGCAAGAACGAAATCCTGGCCGATGCGGCGGAAAGGGCGTCAGTGGCCGCGGCGTGGCTGGGCGGCCGGGAGTATCCTTACCAGCGGCTCAATGATGCCTGGTTTCTTGTGATGAGCGGGCAATTCCACGATGTGGCAGCGGGTACTGCCACGCCACGGGCCTATCAGTTTGCCTGGAACGACGATGTGATCGCGCTGAATCAGTTCGCCGGCGTGCTGACCAGCGCGGCGCAGGCCGTGGCCTCAACCATGGATACAAACGGGGAAGGCATTCCTTGCGTGGTTTCGAACCAGCTCAACATCGATCGCGAGGATCTGGTGGAAGCCGAAGCGGCTTTCTCCGGTGGTGCTCCTGCGGCGGTTCGAGTTGTCGGACCTGACGGCAAGGAATCGCCAGCGCAAATGGTGAACGGAAAAGTGCTGTTTATCGCCCGCGTTCCTTCTGTGGGATTTGCGGTTTACGATATTCGGCCCGGAGAGGCAGCGAGCGCCAAATCCGAACTGAGCGTTTCGGACAACTCGCTCGAAAACCATCGCTACCGGATCCGGCTCAACTCCGCTGGAGACGTGGCCGGCATCTTCGATAAGCAACTTCAACGCGAGTTGCTTGCATCTCCCATGCGCCTGGCCATTTCGACGGATGCCCCGCGAGAGTATCCCGCTTGGAACATGGATTTCGACCAGGAGCAGGCCCCGCCGCGCGCCTACGTCGGCGGACCGGCGAAGATTCGCATCTTGGAGAACGGACCAGTTCGAGTAGCGCTTGAGGTCACCAGGGAAACAGAGGGGTCGCGTTTCGTACAGACGGTTCGGCTCTCGGCCGGAGGCGCCGGAAACCGGGTCGAGTTTTTCGATCAGATCGATTGGAGAACTCCGTCGGCCAACCTCAAAGCCGTATTTCCGCTTTCGGCCGCAAACCTGAACGCAACTTACAACTGGGAAGTCGGGACCATTGAGCGGCCCACCGCCATGGAGCGGCAGTTCGAAGTGGCTTCCCATTACTGGATCGATCTCACTGATGCGGGCCGATCCTATGGGGCCACGCTACTGACGGATGTGAAAAACGGCTCCGACAAGCGCGACAATCGTACCCTTCGCCTCACCCTGATGCGCACCCCGGGAGAGGGAGCCGGTCGTAGCTCCAAGTCAAATTCTTATCAATTCAGTCAGGACTGGGGCCATCACGAGGTCTTGTACGGAATCGCCGGCCATGCTGGAGACTGGCGCAGCGGCGGCGGCGACTGGCAGGGGTATCGGCTTAGCACTCCGCTTGTTGCCTTTGTCACTGAAAAACATGATGGCCCGCTCGGCAAGACATTTTCGCTGATGAGCACGAGTAGCGCGCAGGTACGCGTCCTGGCGCTCAAGAGAGCCGAGCAAAGCGATGAAGTAGTCGTGCGTCTTGTCGAGCTTCACGGAAGCAACGCCGAGGGCGTCCAGGTCCGGTTCGCCGGCCCCGTTGTGGCCGCCCGCGAAATCGACGCGCAGGAACAGCACCTCGGGGCGGCAACGATTCGCAACGGGGCGCTCGAAACGGATTTTGCGCCCTACCAGCCACGAACATTCGCTCTGCGTCTGGGCGCCTCGCCCGCGCGGGCAAAAGGAGTGATGTCAGAACCAGCGCCACTCTCTTACGACCTGGCGGCCGCCAGCAATGACGATACGCATTGCGCGGAAGGTTTCAATGGGAAAGGCGATGCGTTGCCTGCCGAGATGCTGCCTACCGCGCTGACATTCAATGGCGTCCGCTTTCATCTTGCGCCCGCCGGTACTGGCAAACTGAATGCGGTGCGAGCCCGGGGCCAGTCGATTGATCTCCCCAAGGGAAACTTCAATCGCATCTATGTGCTGGCGGCCTCTGCCGACGGCGAGCAGCAGGCTGTTTTCAGGGCAGGAAGCCAATCCACCAATGTAGCCATTCAGGCCTGGAACGGATTCATTGGCCAGTGGGATGCGACCGTGTGGAAACCGAGCCCTGAGACAGTCACGGTGCAGGACGCCAACGGCACACAGCAGGTCCCCCTGCGCAAGGATTGGGCAGTCTCTGCTTATCACGCGAAATGGGACGTGGCATATCGCGGCTCTCCGTGGTGGGCGCCGCAGTATCCAGAGGACTATTTGGGGCTGGTTCCTGGCTACACTAAGCGCTCGGACCTGGCGTGGTATGCTTCGCATCATCACACGCGCGAAGGGCTCAATCAGCCATACGAGTACAGCTACCTGTTCGCGCATGCGCTGGACCTGGAACCGGGCGCAAGCACACTCACTTTGCCGGACAACGACAAAATCCGCATTCTTGCCGTTTCCGTGGCGTATGAAGAACCTGCCGTAACGCCTGCGCAAGCGCTCTACGATACGCTGAAGCAGGCACACCGCCGTCCACACGATTACATGGAACATGTTCCAGAGAAATCCTGACGGGCTCATGCGAGTCCGGTCAGAATCTTTTCTGCAAATCTTCAGCTTGCCGCAAGGGGCCGCGCGTGCTGCCCCAGATGCGCAAAAGACGCGCCGTATCAATGTTCCATCAGCACGACTACAGAGCGCGGCGGAATCGCTACAGTCATTCCGCAGGGGACAGCATTTGGCTGCTCCGGAGTAGCGCAGAAAAGTGGGCGATTCGCAGGTGCGTCGGGGATTACCGCCGCGCGGATGGGCTGGTTTCTCTTCGTGTTGGTCACCACCACGGCGCGCCGGCCATCTTTCCTGACAAACACCGAATAGTCCGGGTAGCGTGCGCCGCCCACTTCGACCTTCGCTTGTAACGTATCGCGAAACTCTGCATCCCAGAGATAGCTCTTGTAGCGCTTTCGCAACGCGTCCACCTTTTGGCCATAACTCACCGTGAGTGGAAAGTCCTCGATATCGCCTTTGAAGTTGAATGGCTCATAACTGAGGATGTAGCGATACATGAGAGCGCGATTGATTATTTCGCGATCGTCAAAGCCTGTGACTGCGATCATCAGCGGCCGGAAGGGAAAAACATAGCGCTCCTCCGGAATGTGGCCACGCGCGATGCGGAAGTAGGAAAGCGAATAAGCGCCTGCAATAACATCCTCTGGATCCTCTCCCGAAAACAGGAAGTTCGTCTCTCCAACAGAGCCGCGGATCATTGCCCTGTACATGCTGGCCAGCCGTATATCTCCCGACCAGATTGTGACGGGCACATGGTGGCCGTGATGGGGATTGAAGCAAAGATTATAGTCGGAGCTATGCCGATGCTGTGCTTCGTCAAAGAGAACGCCGTCGGCGCCGAGATTGATGATCTTTTGGAACTCCTGCCCCAGGATACTGCGCCAGCCAGCATCGTTACTGCACCCGGTGGCAAAGTTACGCGGATTGATTCCGGCAAGCTGCTCCGGAGTTTGATATCGATATCCCGACCAAGTATAGATATTTCCATAAGGATCAGTGGCCATATACTTATAAAGCTCTTTCTTATACCACTCTGTCGTTGTATCGGCCCACGCATATTTAGCGAACAGAATTACATGCACACCCATGTTCTGAATCCGTGCGATAGCATCTTTGAGCTCGGCTGTGGTTCCCAACCGTGGATCCGTATCATCGGAAGGATTGTCGCGGTCCTGCCCGCCCACACTCCAGCCCACTAGCTGGAGTGCGACGATTCCGTGCTTTGCATCTTCGGCAACGCGCTGTGGCAAATCAACATAGCGGGTGCGCAGGTCGTCCTCGGAAGAGTTGATCTGAAGCTGCTGCCAGGCGCCGATCTGCGTAGCCCAGAGCGGCAAAGGCAGAGGATGGTACCAGGTGGAAAGCCATCGCTTGTAAATATCTGCGCCGGCATGCCAGTCACCTGTATACGGTCCCAATACGATCGGCGCGAGTAGACCCGATTCGCCGGGATTGAGAAAGGGATAGTGTACGACTTGCATCGTGAGCCGCACCGGATGACCGCTAATGCTCGTGCTCGCGGGGTTCAAGTTGCGGAACGAATCCTCAAACCCTGGTTTCACCTCAAACAAATACTTCACATTCTCTTTGGCATCCGGGTTATGTGCCCCTACGTATAATCCCTGGCTTGAGGTGGAGACGAGAATGAATCTTCCATCCAGAATTCTGGTCGGGTAATTTGTTCCGTGATAGCCGGAATTTTGCGAGGCCGGATTCCAGAGCGGAAAAACAGACAGCCCGCCATAATTTGGCGTGGAGAGCTTCATCATCGCGTGCGGCCTCGCGATTGATCCAAGGATGGGCCAGCTTAGACTTGCGATCGTATCCGGCGAATGATTCATAACCGTCATTTCGAATCGGACAGTATCGCCGTCGAGATGTACGACTCCATGCAGGGCTATATCGAGCCGGCCCTGGTATTTGCTCACCAGATTTCGCCAGTAGAGATCCAGGGTGGTTCCATCGGCGGATTTCTGAAAGGGAGCCAGCGCAGTGCGCGCACCG
>JAJZNH010000628.1:3684-5916 GCA_021811745.1 Acidobacteriota bacterium | reverse complement strand
CAACGACCGCCTCACCGCCGGCAGTCTCCTCGGCATCGGCGTGGCCAAGTTCTGGGCGCTGGTCATCTCGCTCGGATCGGGCACCACCGGCGGCGTCTTTGCGCCCTCGCTCGTCGTTGGCGGAGGGCTGGGCGCCGTCTTCGGGATGGGCTGCCGGCATTTGTTTCCGCACCTTGTCAGCGACCCGGGATTCTACGCACTGGCGGCGATGGCGGGCGTCTTTGGCGGCATCGCGCGCGCGCCTTTCACCAGCATTGTCTTCCTCGCCGAACTGAGCCACAATCCCAACTCGCTGCTGCCGCTTACGCTCTGCGTCATGATCTCGGATGCGGTGGTGCGCCTGCTCAGCCGCGATTCGATCATGACCGTCAAGCTCGTCAAGCGCGGACTGATCATCCTCCAGGACTACTGGGTACCGGTTCTGATGCGCGCGCGCATCGACCAGGTGATGCACAAGCAGTTCCGCGTTGTCCATGGTGACGAGGAACTGCGCGCCGTGATCCACGAGCTGTCGCAGAGCGATATTGGCCTGATCCCGGTTGTGAATGCCGCGGGCGAACTGCTCGGCATCGTCGAGGCGCACGACCTGCTGCGCATCGAGCCGCCCGATCATCACTTCACGATGCGCGAGCTGGCGCGGTCAGACTACGTCCTTGCATATCCAGGCGAAGCGGTCGACCGCGTGCAGCGCGAGATGATGCTGAAGAACGTCGAGAACGTCGTCGTGGTCGAATCCGGCCGCGCGCTCAAGCCCATCGGCATCGTCCGCGCCAACGACATCCTGCAACTGCGCCGCTGGCTGCTCGAAGAAGAGCAGGGCGAACTGCGCCGCGCCACGCTCGACAAGCCCGAGGAGAGCCCCGGCGTGCAGTTGGGGTGAATCCCGCTGGCATTTTCGCTGCGTTTTTCGTTGATTCTTCCTGCCATCCTGGAGGGTGGCGAATCCTTGCATTCGGCCACCGCGCTTGTGGGGTGAAAAAACACCTGCCTCCACATCGTGCAGCATAGCGCTGACCTTGACTGCCCAAAAAAAGCCGCTACACTATTCGCCAGACTATCAACGCGTCATTTTATGTCGCTTATGTCACGAGCCACCGCATGCACTTCTATCCGGAAGCGCATGCGGCGACCTTTCTGAAGAACGTTGCACGATCGAAAGGTGTAGGGGGCTAGCTATGGTTCCCGTGTCATCCGGTTTTTCCGTCAGGTCAATCGCATCTCAATTCCGCTCATGCGTGCCGGCCGTCGCCATGTTGGCTGTTGTTCTCGCGGCCGGCTGCGGCGGAGGCGGCGCCGGTACCACCTTCAGCGGCAATACGACAGTGACAATTCTGGCCACAGGCACTGAAAATAACCAGTGGACGAATTTCACGGCGGGTCTAGACACCCTCACGCTGACCAGCCAAAGCGGCACTTCAGTAAACCTGCTCAGCAAAACCGCAGGTACTGAGTTTACGCATCTGAACGGCACCGTCGAGCCCTTGCTTACGGTTAGTGTTCCGCAAGGTATTTACACCTCAGCCACGGCATCGCTGACAGGTGTCGGCTTTCTTTGCGTGGATCTCGCCCCGGGTGGCAACGGCATCGGAACCAGCATGTATGCCTATAACGTCCCGATACCCGCGACCAGCGCGACTGTCACTTTGCCGAAGCCCATCACCATTTCCGGACAGAACATGGGCCTTCTGCTCGATTTTCAGGTGTCGAAGTCGCTGAACTTTCCCGGCGGCTGTTCCTCAAATGACACGTCTTATACGGTCAAGCCGGCCTTTGTTCTTACGTCCATAGCCATACCCGCGCACGCCACCAACAGCGGGAACGGCAAGGCGCTTAACCATCAGGGGCTGATCGCATCGATTGAAAACGGCGGGACCACATTCAGCGTAACCACCGAGTACGGCCCCGTCTGGCAGGTCCAGTCAGACGCGAACACCGTTTATCAGGGCGTGACCGGGCCTTCGCAACTCGCGGCCGGTCTGCCGGTGGACATCGATGCGGCTGTGCAACCCGACGGCTCGATGCTGGCCACACGCATCGCGGTCTACGACACCAATACCACGGACCTGAGCGTCGACGTTGGGCCACTTCTGAGCACGAATATGCGCTGGACGGGGCTCTCGCCCTCCACGCATCTGCTTGCCGTCTCGGGCGGCGAGACATCATGGGGCGCCATACCATGGATGTCCCATTTCCCTTACTGGGACTACACGAATGCGGTTTTCCAAATCTCCG
>JAJZNH010000628.1:0-3674 GCA_021811745.1 Acidobacteriota bacterium | reverse complement strand
TTACCGCCAGCTTTACTGCATCGACCATGGTCGCAGGACAACATGTAAGCCTGACGACACACGTTCCAACGATTCCGAGGATGGATCCTTGGGGCAACCCGCAGCCGCCTGTAACCACCGTTACGCTGGTTCCGCAAACGATCAACGGCACGGTCGAGGCGATCTCCAGCGACAGCGGTTTCACGACTTACATGGTTGCGCTCGGCTCCTACGAACTATTCCCTATCTTCGCCCCGCAGCCGAACCCTGTTTCCGTTGTTCACGATCCAGGCACGGTCGTTGTTTACGCCGACAGCAATACGCAAACCCTCAACACCACCGCCGTCTCCGCAGGCAGAGTGATGCGCTTCTACGGTCTGGTCTTCAACGACAACGGTACGCTTCGCATGGACTGCGCCCAGATTAACGACGGCGTGCCGCAATAGCCCTGAGGCGACTCTTCCGCGCGGCATCGCCTACTCCATCGGATTGTGCGCGCGCAATTCCGCGACGATCTCCGCCGCGGCCGCGCGGGCCTGCTGCTCCTGGTCCGGCTGAAAGCTGATCGCGCCCACGCGGGCGTGGCCCCCGCCACCGTAGCGCTCGCAGACCTTCGCCAGGTTCACCATCTTCGCCGGGTCAGCCTTGGTCCACGGATTCGAGCCCACCGCAACCTTGGTGCGGAAGCTCGACTTCGACAGCCCGATCGAGTAGGTTGCCTGCGGATGCAGGTAGTAGGGGATGAATTTGTTGAAGCCCTCCAGCGGATGGTCGGTGATGTCGAAGAAGATGGTGCCGCTGCGCTCTTCGCTGCGGCTGCGGATGAGCTCCAGCGCCTGCTGGTGGCGTTCGAGCAGCGGCGGCAGCAGGCCAGCCACAAAGGGCTGGCCCAGCAACTCCGCCAGAGGCATCTCGGTAAGCAGCGGAATCAGCCGCGGAATAAAGCGCTCGTCCTGCGTGGACTCGATGATGAGGGTCAGCTTCATCGCTGGGGCGGCCATCTCTACCGCCGCCTCGGGGCTTTCGTAGCGCGCGCCGTCCACAATGTCAGCCCAGCGGATCAGCTCCGCCACCGGGGCCGTATCGAAGCCAAAGCGCGTCGAGCCGATGTGCGCCAGAAAGCTGGTGCACGAGGTGTAGTCGGGGTCGAAGAACTTGCGTGCGGCGCACGCCGGGTCTTGCTGGCAGGCAAGAAAATGCTCGTGGTCCGCGTTGGTAAGAAACGCTGACTGATGGTGATCGAACCACCACGTGATTCGGGGCGACGCCGAATACTTGAAATCCACAATGGCGTTCTCGTCGCCCGTAAACTGGCTCTCGTCAAAGAGCGCGCCGGCACGGTGTACCAGTCCGTGAAACTCGTAGCTGGCCGCACCGTTGATCTTTTCGCGATGAAAGCGCGCGAAAAGCGAGGCTGAGCATGCCCCGTCAAAGCATTTGTCGTGATAAAAGACACGAACCCGCAAAATTGACTGTCCCTCCTCAGCCGGGGATTTCGAATCACCGGAACTGTTAAGGATCAAGGCCGCGGCCGATTGTGTCAAGAGATGGCTCGTGAACACGCAACCAACGATCGCCCGCAATGTGTTCGCGGCGATTGTCCGCGCTGTCACTGACCATCCTTGGCGTTTCTCCAGTAGAATGCAGCGAATAGGATTCTTCTTGAGATTGAAGGAGGCGTTATGGAGCCGGAGATGCAGCCGCCGCAGGAAACCGCGCCGGAAGGGCCCGGAGCGCCGCTCGTGCCTGAGCCGGGCGGCGACGGCGCGGGCGAGATCGAGTATCGCGGGCTGCGCTGGATCTTTATCGGCGGCCAGGGGCTGCGCGCGGGCTGGTCGGTATTTCTCTTCATTCTCCTCACGGCCTTCTTTCTGAGCGCCATGGCAATGGTTGTGCGCATGGCTACCGGTCACGGGCGGCACGCGCGGCCTACAGGCCTCTCTCCCTTGACCGCCCTGGTTGCCGAGGGAGTCTCGCTGCTCGCGATTCTCTGCGCCGGCGCGCTGCTGGCGCTGATCGAGCGGCGCGGCATCCTCGATTACAATCTGCGCGGGCCGCGCCGTGCCGCGCATTTCCTTGCCGGTCTGGCGACCGGTTTTCTGGCCCTCTCGGCGCTGGTGGGCACGCTGGCCTGGGGCGGCTGGCTGCACTTCGGCCCGTTGGCGCTTTCCGGAACGCAGATTCTCGGCTTCGGCGCGTTGTGGGGAGCCGCTTTTCTGCTCACCGGCTTCTTTGAGGAGGGCAGCTTCCGCTGCTATCTGCAATACACGCTGACGCGCGGCATCAACTTCTGGTGGGCGGTGGGCATCGTCGCCGCGCTGTGCCTGGCCGTCACGCTCCGCGACAAGGGCAACGGCGTCTGGGGCGTCTATCTCATGGCGTTGCTGGGCGTACTTCCGTGCCTCATTCTGCACGTGAAGCGAGCGCCGGGCTCCGGCTTTTGGCAGGCTGCCTGGGTCACCTCAACCTTCTTCGGCTTTTTGCATACCGGCAACACCGGCGAGAACTGGATCGGCATTGCCGCCGCCGGAGCCATCGGCTTTGTCTTCTGCGTCAGCGTCTGGGTCACCGGCTCGGCGTGGTGGGCCATCGGCTGCCATGCGGCCTGGGACTGGGCGGAAACCTTCTTTTACGGCACCGCCGACAGCGGCCTCGTCCCCAAAGGACACCTGCTCACATCCACGCCCGCCGGAAATCCCTTTTGGAGCGGCGGCGCCGATGGTCCCGAGGGCAGCGTGCTGGTCTTTGCCGTGATTCTGCTTCTGCTGCTCGCCTTGATCGCGATCTACGGCCGCCGGCGGCCTGCCGAAACCGCCATTGCCGAATCGCAGCAGCCGGCGGAGTAGGCAGCCCCGCGGCCGCTGCTCGCAGGTGACACGAAATGTGCCGCGCGTCCTGCCGAGTTCCCCGCGATTTATTCTGTTGTTGACTGATGGTAAACGCGCATTCGTCAGACTCTAATTCGAAAAGGACCGCCTCTTGGTCGCGCAGCCGCAAGCGGCGCTGGCCGCGGATTCTCCTGTTGTCGGCGGCCTGCCTTGCGGCGTTTCTGCTGCTGGCCGCGGGCATCGTCACGCTCTGGCTGCGCTCGGCAGCTTTGGCCGCGCTGCCGGTGCTGGACGGCAGCGTGCATCTCGCGGGGCTCTCCGCGCCGGTGACGGTGCGGCGCGATGCGCATGGCGCGCCCCACATTGACGCCGCTACTCAGGATGATCTGTTCGTCGCGCAGGGCTATGTGACCGCACAGGATCGCCTCTGGCAGATGGACATGTACCGGCGCAACTCGGAAGGCAACCTGGCCGAGGTGCTGGGCCATTCCGCGGTCAATCACGACGAGATTCAGCGCGTGCTTCAGATTCGCCGTGTAGCCGACCGTATCTATGCGGCGCAGTCCGCGGCGGACCGAGCCCGTCTCGATGACTATGCGCGCGGCGTCAATCTCTATATCGCGCACTGCGAAAGAACGGGCACGCTTCCGCCGGAGTTCAAGCTGCTCTTCTATCGTCCCAGGCCATGGACCGGTGTTGACTCCATCAGCGCGGGCCTCATGATGGTTGAAACGCTCGACACGCACATCCGGACCAAGCTCGCTCGGGCCCAGGTCCAAGCCCGGCTGCACAATCCCCAACTGGAGGCCGATCTCTATCCCATCGGCTCGTGGCGCGACCATCCGCCGACGGGAATTCGCATTGACC
>JAJZNH010000809.1 GCA_021811745.1 Acidobacteriota bacterium | reverse complement strand
GCCACTTCTCGGCCAGAACTGGATCGGTGAGCGCCTTGATGTACACGCCGCCCACTACGCTGCGCGCCTGGAAAGCCATTTGTTTGCCAGTGACGGTGTCGTACCAGTCGGTGAGCGGGACGCGGGTCGGCCCCTGGTTGACCCACAGCGAGACGGGCCGCATCAGCGCCGCGAAATCGCTGGGCTTCTGGGCCAGTGTCGCGGTCCAGATCTCCCAGTCGAGTTTGGTGTAGGTGGCGCGGCTGTCGAGCGGCAATCCAAAGGGCTTCAGGTGCTTGAGATAGAAGGCGATTTCGGTCTGACGGACCGTGGCGGGGAACAGATCGAGGCCGAGGAGCCGGTCCCAGACAAGGTTGTATTTCTGACTCCAGGTGCCGGGTTTATCGAAGGCAAGCTTGTAATGATCGCCATCGATCGCCATCGTTTGCCACTGGGCGGCCATGCCGGCGGCCAGTTTGGCATACTCCGCGGACACATCGCTTTTGCCGAGCGCCTTTGCCATCTGTGCGTAGGCGGCGAGGGCCTCGATGGCCTTGACGGAGAGATTGGCGTTGTGGGCGAGGTGGCCGGCGAAGTCGTCGGTTGAGAGCTGGTTTTCAGGATCGAGGCCCTTGGCGCGCAGGTATTCGGCCCATTGCGTGAACTGGGGCCAGTACTGGCGGACAAAGTCCCAGTTGCCCAGCTCGCGGCTCATGGCGTCGGCAAGGATCAGCATGTTTCCGCTTTCCTCCACCGGCATCTGGTTTTCTTCCGTCTTTTCGCCGCCGCCGTAGACCTGCCCGTCGGCGAGCGGATAGGTACCCAGGTCGTGAGGTGCGAACGGAAATTTCCAGCGCGGCAGCGCGGCGTACTCCATCACCGGCTTGAGCTGCGCCTGGAGCAGTGCGGGATTGAAGAAAAGAAAGAATGGCGCGGCGGGGTAAATCACGTCCACTGTGGAGATGCAGCCGTTGGAGAAATTCTCCTTGGGAAAGTACATGGGGGTGCCATCGACGTCCGCGGCAAAGCCGTATGCGGCCAGAGTCTGTCGATAAGCCAGTGTGGCCAATTGCGCGTATCCAGGGCCGCCGGCCCTTGTGAGATCTGTGGTCAGCTCGCGATCGAACTGTTGCCCGCGGCGCTCCAAATCGGGATAAGCGGCTTCTGCATCGGCGAGCATCTGCGGAATGGTTTCGCCGTTGCGCTGCCAGTAAGGGCGCAGCTTGCGGCCGAGATACTCAACTTCATAATCCTCGGTATAGGCGAGCATGACTTGCCGCGTGACCGGCGCTGCCGAGAGATTGCCGAGTGGGAAGGCGACGGCCAGGTGTGCGGCATTCGCGCGCGGCATGCGCGGCATGTCGGCATCGTCGGTTGAAGGAAGGTTGCCGGTGGTGACAAAGCTGCGCAGCGTGTCGCTGGAAAGCGCGGTTTCCGCGGCGGCGGTGTGGGGGACGACCAGGTGGAAATAGCCCCAGTCGATGCGCAGGTCGTCGCCCGGGCGGTTCAGGATGCGCTGGTCGCGCGAGCCGGTGTTGAGCAGGGTGAGGCCCGGTGCGCGCAGCCGGCTCCATGTCACTGCTTCGTCGGGCGTATTCACGGCAATCATCGGGTCGACATCGACCAGCAGCGTCACGTCATGCGGGGTCGTGCTGCTGGCGGTGAGCGTAAGGTCGGTCACCGGGCGCGAGAGCGCGTCCAGATCCTTGGGCAGCGCCGGCGTGAAGAAGGTCACGGTCAGCGAAACATCTTCCGCCGCGAAGGTATAGACGGTGTGCGTTGCGCCGACGGTCAGCGCAGTCTGCCGCATCGCCGGTAGATCGAAGCTGCGAAGCTCGCGCGGAGTGGCGCCCATGAAGCGCCAGGTCTTCCCGTCGATGCGTGCCAGGCCGCGGATGGGCTGGGGCGCGCCGGTCCAGTGTTTGGTGTCCTGGTCGGTCAGATGGTCGGCCATGGACCAGAGGCTGAAGTAGGGATCGTGCGCGACCAGCGGGACGGCGGGTGGGCGCTGCGATAGGCCGGGCTGCTGGCCGAAGGCGAGAGTGCCGCAGAACAAGGCAGCGGCAAACAAGGCGAAAGGAGCGGCTTCCATTTTCACCCGGACAGAATATCGGATCGGGTTCAGCCGGTGTTGCAATTCGCCCTTGCTGCGAGCAAATTTGCAGCCCGGCATGGGCTCAGCCTGCTTTGGGGGCGGCGCCATCGACCGGGACGGGCGGGATTTGCGGCCCAGGTTGCGCCAGCGGCAGGGTAAAGTGGAACGAAACGCCGGACCCGAGTTCGCTTTCGGCCCAGATGCGTCCCCCGTGCGCCTGCACGATGTGTTTCACAATCGCCAGGCCGAGGCCGGTGCCGCCGGAGTCGCGCGAGCGCGCCTTGTCCACGCGATAAAAGCGCTCAAAGATGCGGTCCAGGTGTTCTGAGGCGATGCCGGGACCGAAATCCTGGATCGTGAACTGGACCTCCGAAGCCAGCGTGCGCGCGCCGACTCGAATGCGCTTGCCTTCCTTGGCGTACTTGAGCGAATTCTCGATGAGATTGCCGAATACCTGGTTCATCGCGTCGGCATCGGCCATCACCGGATCGTCGGGCGCGCCCGCGGATTGCAGCTTCACGCCCGAAGCCACCACGATGCCCCCCAGCGACTGGATCGCATCGTTGACCAGAGCACTGGCCCGCGTGGACTGGAGCGAGAGCTTGTAGTCGGGGCTCTCCACGCTGGCCAGCGCGAGCAGATCTTCGGTGAGCCGGTTCATGCGCGTGGCGTTTTTGAGAATGATATCGAGGAACTCGCGCGTGGTTTCGGGCCGCGGCCGCGGATCTTCGATGAGCGTTTCCACGTAGCCCTGGATCGAGGTGAGCGGGGTGCGCAGTTCGTGGCTTACGTTAGCCACAAATTCGCGGCGCGACTTCTGCGCTGCCTCGATGCTGGTCACATCGTGCAACACCACCAGAGCGCCGCCCGAGGGCAGCGGTGCGGCGCTGATCTCGAACACATGTCCGGGAGCAATCGAGCTGGCGCGGCCAAAGCAGAGTTCACGGCGCTCGAGCGCGCCGCGCACACAGGCCAGGAACTCGGGATCGCGCACGGAATGCACCAGGGGCCGGCCGGCGCGAAAGTGTGTGCCGGCGATGCGCTGCATCACTGTGTTGGACCAGCGCACCTGGCCATCGCGGCCGATGGCGACCACGCCCTCCTGCATGGCGTCGAGCATGGTGGCCAGTTCGTGGCGCCCGCTCTGCAACTCGGCAAAGTCGGCGTCGAGGCGCTCCGCGGTGCGGTTGAGCGCGGACTCCATGGCCGAGAATTCGTCCTCGCCGTTTGCGGTGCTCAAACGCGCGCTCAGCTCGCCACCGGCAATGCGGCGTGCGAATGCCACGACGCGTTGGAGCCGGGCGGAGATGCGGACCGCCACCCAAGCCGCCAGCGGCAATGCCACGGCCAGGGCGATCAGTCCAGACCACAGCGCATCGCGGACAATCTCGCGCAGCGCGTCCGCCGCCGTGCGCTCCACAAAATCGTGAAAGACCAAAACCATCACGACGGTCTGGAAGAGCAGCAGCAGAACGAACAGTCCGAGCAGCTTGGAAAATACCTTCGGGCGCATGGCGAATAGAGGCTGCGGTCGTGCCCCGTGAGAGTGAATCCGATGGTTCAGATCCGGCCCCTCAGCGGGCCAGATCCGGCACTGCCTGTTCGTCTGTCTTGGGCAGCTCGAACCGGTAGCCGGCGCCGCGCACCGTCTTTAGATAGCGCGGATTTTCAGGGTCCAGCTCGATTTTCTCACGGATGCGGCGCACGTACACGTCGACCGAGCGGGGCGTAACAAAGCGAGCATCTCCCCAGACCGCGTCGAGCAGGTGATCGCGGCTGAAGACACGGCCCGGATGACGGGCGAGGTAATCGAGCAGGCGGAACTCGGTGGCGGTTGTCGTTGTCAGCTCCCCGCGGACCTTGAGCTGCATGGCGCCGGCGTCGATCACGATTTCTTCAAAGCTGATCAGCGAGGGGGTCGAGGGCCGCTCGAAGCGCCGTAACACGGCCTTCACCCGGGCCACCATTTCGCGGTTCGAGAAAGGCTTGGTGATGTAGTCGTCGGCGCCCACTTCCAGGCCGAGCACGCGATCGTTCTCGCCGGCCCGCGCGGTCAGAAAGATGATGGGAATGGTTGACAGGCCGGCATGGTTGCGCAGCCGCCGGCAAACATCCAGACCGTCGCCTCCCGGCACCATAATGTCGAGCAGGAACAGAGCAGGCGGCCGGCGCTCGGCGTCGGGAATCAGATTGGCGGGAGTATGGAACAGCCGCGCCTCAAACCCGGAGGCTTCCAGATGATGCTGCACCAGGCGTGCGATGTCAGCGTCGTCTTCCAAAACGAAGATAGCTTGGCTCAACGGCTCGTCCTTCGCCCGGCGGTCGAGGTGTCGGCTGTGGCGGACCGCCAGCTTCATGAACAGAGTACTTCACGCCGGCAAAGAAATTGCAAACGTTTGATGAATTTGGAAACTTTGTGATCAGCGCGAAGACCGCGCCAGCACGGAGGCCGATTCGCACTGCTTCAGCTCCAGGGCGGCACGTTGCGCCTGGTGTTTTCGCACTTCCTGCCGGGCCACCAGAAAGAGCGCGGTGAAGGTGCCCGTCAGCAGGAGCGCAGCCGTCATGCCGTGCAACTGCTCGGGCGGTGCGCCCACGCCCTGGCCCACATCGCGGACCAGGAACGCCAGCCCCAGGAACACAAAGACTACATGCGCGCAGAAGACGCGCAGCGACGCCCTGCCAAGAGTGAGGAACGGCTCGATCGCCAGCAAGGGCACCAGGTGTTTGCGGAGCCAGTATGCCGCGATCGAAAACGTGACCAGGTTCACGACGCGCAGGGGGCCAATTTGCCACTTGTCGAGCTGAATGCTCAGGGCCGTCTCCGTCAGATGAGGTCCAAGCAATCCCCAACGCACCCCGATGAAAAATGCGCAGGCCGCCAGGCAGAGCCCTGCCACCCAGCCGGGAATACGGCGGAAGGTGGCTTCTTGCATGGCGGAGCGCGCGCCCAGCCACATCCCCACAACCCAGATCATCTGCCATGCAAAGAGATTGAAAGCGCCGGTCTCCTGGAGCGGAATATGCAAATGGGTCACATGCACGATCCAGTGATGCACCACATCCCGAAGTCCAAATTGCGCCATCACCCAGACCGAGCCACTGGCGAGCAGAACCTTGCGCCATCCAAAGCGCACTGCGGCCGAAAGCACCAGTGGCGTGAGGAACAGAAAGATGATGTACATGGGCAGAATGTCGAGGATGGGCGGACAGTAGAGCAACAGCGCCGAGCCTGCGGCCGCTTCAACGGGGTGGGCGATATAAAAGTCGAGCAGGTTATAGATCGCGGCCTTATGGGTATCCACTGCGTACGCCGCGGCAACCGTAAAGGCCAGGGCGAGCATAACAATGTGGTAGCCGTAAATCTTGAGCGAGCGCTTCCACAGCCGCGCGCGCACCCCGGTCTCGTCCTGGATCTGCTCGCGGATATAGAGGCGGCCAACTAGGAAAGCGGACACGAAGACGAATCCCTCCGCCGAGGACACAAACCCGATGGGCGAATTCACGAAGTCGCTGAAATGAGTGGGAAGATGAGTGAGCGTCATCCAGACGAGAAAGAGCCCGCGCAACGCGTCGAGCTCCGGGCGGCGTTCGAGGCGAGAAAAGGGCATAGGGGATAGAACCGCCGGGCAGCCCGGGGCGTCACATGGTTAGAGACCTGATCGCACAGGCCGGTTGTCCTCATTCAATGCGGGCCGCGGCGAAGGTCGTTTCATGCTGTTGAACGTTGTGCCATCGCGGCTGTCCGGTGAAAGCTGCACCCTGATCGCGCAACCGGCTTTAAAAGCATGTAATAGGCGTTTCTTGCTTGCCGCGATTTGAAATGCGCCTGCCTCCTGCCGCACCTCCCAAGATG
>JAJZNH010000856.1:348-5930 GCA_021811745.1 Acidobacteriota bacterium | reverse complement strand
CAAATCTGGCCGGCACAACCACTGAAGCATAGGCAGTACAATCGGCCGCATGGCCGATCAATCCGGCTCTCAACCGTAACCGAAGCCACCGCCTGTTAGGCGGTCGAGCATTCACTCAGATCCGCAACACATCTCCGTCCCTGGCTACCATCTCGTACATCACCGGGTTCACGAAAAAGCCCAGGAACAGGCGCGAGATCAGGCCTGCCACGATAACAATCGCGAAGGGCTTTTGTGTATCGGAGCCGATGCCGGTGGAAAGCGCTGCGGGCAAGAGCCCGAGGCAGGCAACCAGCGCGGTCATCATGATGGGCCGCAGTCGCAGCAGCGAGGCTTCTCGGGTTGCGGTGCGGATATCCATATTCTGCTCGAGACGCAGCTTGTTTATATAGGAGACAAGAATCACCGCGGTTTCCACGGAGACGCCCATCAATGCAAGCAGGCCAAGGGCAGACGATGCGCTGAATGGCGTCCCCGTCACCTTAAGTGCAAGCAGGGCTCCCACCGGCACTGTCATTACCACGCCAACGAGAATGATGAGCGGGAATTTGAAGTTGTCGTAGAGTGCAAACAGGATCATAAAAATAATCAGCACCGCAAGCGGCCCGATGTAATCCAATTGCGCCTTAGCCTGGAGAAGCTCGTTATATTCCCCGCCCCATGCGAGCCTATAGCCCTCGGGTAACGATCTCGTAATGTCCGCGATGGCTTGCTGGCCGGCCTTCACAGCGCTCTCCATGTCGCGCCCCTGGATGCTGTATTGCACGCCGATATAGCGCGAGTTGTTTTCGCGGTAGATGAATGATGCTCCGGCCGCCTCATGAATGTTGGCGAGTTCGCTCAGCGGAATTTGCTGGCCTGATGGCGTACCGACAAGCAGGTTGCCGATCTGCTGCGCGCTTTCACGGAATTCCGGTTTCATGCGCACCACCAGGTCGAAGAGCTTCTCGCCCTGGATGACCTGGGTAGCCGCCTGTCCACCTACCGCTGCCTGCACGATGGTTTCGACGTCAGCTACATTAATGCCGTAGCGGGCAATCTTGTCGCGATCGACGCCGATCAACAAACTGGGCTGGCCGAGTTCACGAACCACGGTGATGTCTGTAAATCCAGGCACCTTTGAAAGTCTGCGCTTAATTTCGATGGCCTTGGCCTGGAGAACGTTCAGATCAGGGCCGTAGATCTTTACGGCAAGCGCGCTCTTCAAGCCGGTGAGCGCTTCGTCTACAGCGTCTTCGGCGGGCTGCGTGTAGTTAAAGATCACACCGGGAAACGCTTTGAGGTGTCTCTGGATGTCAGTGGTCAGTTCAGCCTTGTTATGGATTCTTCCTGTCTTCCAGGAGATATCGTCGTAAGGCTTCAAGCCCACATAGAACTCATCATTGAAAAATCCTGTGGCGTCGGTGCCATCGTCCGGGCGCCCCAATTCAGAGCCGACGTCGGTCACCATCGGATATTTCATGAGAATGTCACGAACCTGTGGTGAGAACTTGCTGGCTGTATCGAACGAAACCGTGTAGGGCATGGTTGCTCGAATCCACAGCGCGCCTTCGTCAAGATGAGGCATAAACTCTCCACCAATGAACGGAACCAAAAGCAGCGAAGCGGCGAAGATTACAGTAGATACGATCATGGTGGTCTTGGGGTGATTGAGGCACCACTCAAGCTGGACCTCATACATATCGCGCACCCACTCGAAGGGCTTATTTACGGGCTCGTGGACTCCCTTCTTGAACCAGAGAGCGCACATCACTGGTACGAATGTTAGCGTCAGGATCAGCGCGCCCACCAGCGCGATGGCCACCGTATCCGCCATCGGCTTGAACAGCTTGCCGGACGGCCCGCTGAGGGCGTAGATGGGCAGATAGCCGGCGATAATAACGGCGACAGAGTAGAAAATGGGACGATCAACGTCTTTCGCAGCGATTCGGATTACTTCTTCGACGTTGTATTTCTGGCCTTCGCGCAGGCCCAGTTCGCGAAAGACGTTTTCCACCATCACAAGTGTTCCGTCGATGAGGATTCCAAAGTCGATGGCGCCAATCGACAGCAGGTTTGCAGGAATTCCTTCCGCGTGCAAGAAGATGAAAGAGAATAGAAGCGACAAGGGGATGGTGAGGGCCACGATCACCGCGGCGCGGATACTCACCAGAAAAGCCATGAGAACAACAAGGACAAGAGCCATCCCCATAAGCAGGTTGTGTTCAACCGTGTCGATAGTCAACTGAACAAGATCGCTGCGGTCATAATAGGGCCGTACCTTTACATCGGGCGGCAAGATGCCGTTGTTAAGCTCGCGTGTCTTTGCCTCGACGCCCTTGAGCACATTTTGCGTCTGTTCGCCGCGCCGCATCATGATGACGCCTTCGACGGCATCGTTATTTTTATTGAAACCGAATTCGCCCAGGCGGGGAGCGTGCCCAATGACAACTTTGCCTATGTCCCGGATGTATACCGGCACGCCGTTCTGCGTGCCCACGATGATGTTCCCGATGTCCGCTGAGTCACGAATGAGACCGATGCCGCGGACGTAATAAAACTGACTGCCTTGAGAGTAGAACCCGCCTCCAGTGTTCGCATTGTTTGCTGATAGCTGCTGAATCACTGCGGGCACTGTGATGTGGTAGGAGTAAAGCTTTGCCGGATCGAGGAGCACCTGGTACTGCATGACTGTGCCGCCGAAGCCGGAATCATCGGCAACGCCGGGCACCTGTTTATACTGGCGCTCGACCACCCAGTCTTCAAAGGTTTTGAGCTCTTGCGGGGTGCGGTCCGGGCTTTCCAGGACGTATCGATAGACGAGCCCCGAGGGGCTGGTGAGAGGAGCGAGGGTAGGCGCTACGCCCTGCGGATATTCAACCTCGCTCAGCCGCTGAAACACCACCTCGCGCGCAAAGTAGTCATCGGTGCCTTCCTGGAAGGTCATAATGACATCGGAAAGTCCGTAGAGGGAGATGGAGCGCATGACGGCCAACTTCGGAACACCGTTCATCTCCACTTCGATGGGGACGGTGACCAGACGCTCTACTTCTTCAGCCGCATGGCCGGGCCACTGCGTAATGATTTCCACCATCGGCGGCGAGAGATCGGGATATGCGTCCACCGGCATGCGATGGAATGAGACAATTCCGGCCACCGTAATAAAGGCAACCAGAAGCAGGATCAGCGGCCGTTGCCGCAGCGCAAACTGAACGATACGATGAATCATCGAAAGCCGCCTCCTCAGTGCTGCAGCGAATTGGCAAACTGAAGAAACAGGCTGCCGTCGCCCACGACCCTGTCTCCAACCGAAAGCCCCTTGACAATTTGCGTCCTGCCATCCTGCGCCTCACCCAGTACCACGTCGCGCCTGCCGAACTGGTTTTCAGTCCGGGCGAGATAAACAAAAGGCTGATTGTTGTCATCGCGTAGGATCGATGCGTCGGGTACTGCAATGACGTTATTGAGCGTGCCGGCTGTTACCGTGACCGTGCAGTACATATCCCTTTTGAGCTCTTCGCCGGGATTATCTACGACGATGCGCGCCTGCAGGGTGCGAGTGTTGGGATCGAGCGCCGAAGCAATGTAGGAGATCCTTCCATGAAAGGTGTTGGGATACGCGTCGGTCTGGACCACAACATCATCTCCGCGATGGACATAAGCAAGGTCGGCCTGGTAGACGTTGGCCAGAACCCACACGGTGCTGAGATCGGAGATGGTGAAAGCCTGTGTCTGGCCTGCCTGCACCACCTGGCCTGGCGAGACGAGACGCTCAACCACTTCGCCTGCGATAGGAGCGAGGACCGGAATCTGCGCCGACGCCGCAGTTTTCGCCAGGGCGTTCGGATTTTTGATGCCGAGGATCTTCAATCCCTGCTCGGCCGCATTCAAATCTGCCCGAGCCTGATTATTGTCCGACTCCGCCTGCTGAAGATCGCGTTGCGCAATGGCGTGGTGCTGATAGAGATCCTGTGCGCGGGAGTAATTGATCTGGGTCAGGCGATAGGAATCCGCCGCCTTCAGATAGGCGTCGAGCATCTGCGAGTAATCAGGGCTGCTGATATCGAGCATGGGCTGACCCGCTTTGACCTGCTCGCCCGGGACCACAAGGATTTTGCTGACCGGGCCGCCTACCTGGGTGATGACAGGAGTGGTGCGAAAGGCGTTATAGGCGACAGTGCCGGTCAGGCGAAGCGTGCGCCGGATCGTGGTTGGTGCAATCGTAACCACTTGCACGTGCGACATCTGGTCCGGAGGAATCGTGAACAGTTGCGGCGTTGCGGACTTGGACGCATTCGCTGAAAAGGACGTCATCTGGCTTGCACGCTCGCGGTCACCCGAGTTGCACGCAGTGATCGAAACGACGAGGGCAAGCCCCATCACACTTAGCATTCTGCTGTTGCAGCGAGTGATCACTGAAATCTTCATGGTATGCTCCTGGTTCCTACCGCTTCGCGTAGTTGTTCGATCGCAAGCAAATAGGACGCGAGCGCCTGGCGGTAGCCGAGTTGGGTGGCCCGATAACTGCGTTCCGCATCGAGAAAATCGAGCAGGCTGGCCGCGCCGCGCGTGTAGGCGTAGTCGCTGATTTCCAGGGATTGCTGCGCCTCGTCGAGGTATCCCGAACGATAAAGGTTAACGATCTTGTCGTTGGTTCGCAGATTTTCATACGCGTCTCTTACATCGGTCATCACCTGCCCGTTCGCATACATTTCCTGCTCCTGAGCCTGGGTGATGGAGAACCCGGCGCGTGCAATCTCTCCCTGGTTGCGGTCGAAGATGGGCATCTGCATTTGTCCGAAGAGTGAAATGTCATTGAGGTAAGCAAGGTGTGTGTAGTTGATCTCTCCGGTGAAATCTCGCTTGCCATTGGCTTTCTGCAGTGCGTACTGGCTCTTCGCGGCGGTCACTCCCAACTGCGCGGCTTGCAGATCGGGCCGGGTTTTCAGGGCCTTCGCCTGAAAATCATCGAGGGTGCCCTTCACCGGCTGATATTTGAACGATCCGGCCACATCGTAGTCGGGGCCTACGGATTCATAACCAAGCAACTGGCGCAGGTCCGAGAGCCCCTGCGCGCGGGCCAGTTCTGCCGCCGAGACGTCGGTTTGAAACTGAAGAAACTGAAGCTTGATCTTCAGATAATCGTCTTCACCAATATCGCCTGACTTGTAGCGCTCTTTCGCTATGTCTAATGTGTTCTGAAAACTCTTGAGATCCTGGTTTGCCAGTTCCAGAGTGGATTCAGCGAGTTCCACATTTATAAATTGGGAAGCTACGGTGAAGGTGAGTGTTCGCTCGTTGTCGGCTACCAGAGACTGCGCTACCGCGGTCTGGTCCTGGGCAGCCCGCAGGCGATGTTGGCGCTTCTTGCCGCGCTCAAAGAGATAGCTGACGCCGAGGTCCCACTGCGCCGTGTTGTCGAGATAATCGGGCGTCAGATTGCTTGGCTGAAAGACGGGTAGAAAGAGCGAGTCCCCCAGAATCACTGGATTCGGACGCAGATTGGCCGTGGTTTCCTCAGCCTTGTACTGCTGGACAACGGTCCTTGAGGCAAGCAGGTTGTGATTGTGCTGAAGCGCCATTTGAGTGGCCTGATCAAGCGT
>JAJZNH010000856.1:0-338 GCA_021811745.1 Acidobacteriota bacterium | reverse complement strand
TTGCGCTCCGGCGGCCTCAAATGACAATAGGGCAAGCACAATACAAGAACACAGACGCGAATGCATAGGCGATCAGCCTCCTCGAAAAGAGACACGCAGACAGGAGTACGGCAGGAACCTTGAGGAAGGTTGGAGGCTATGCCGGGGGTGCTCGCGCTGGAATCTGCCTTCGTGCAGAACATGTAACAAAATGTGTGGGTTGAAGTTCAGGCCTTTCGCCAACGGTAATCACTAGATTCAGAGGAGAACCGGCCGTGGATGGCGCAACAACCAGGTGGCAAAGCGGACAGGTAGTGGGCGAGCAATTGACATGGTTATGGCAGACGACCCCAACCATC
>JAJZNH010000813.1 GCA_021811745.1 Acidobacteriota bacterium | reverse complement strand
GATTCACCCGGGAGACCTGTTCAGCGCAACCGCGATTGGCAAGGGGCTTGATCGCCTGAAGAAGCTTTATGCTTCAAAGGGATATGCCCGGTTGGGCGTGATTCCACGGCTGCGCATGGATGATGCCCGGCACACCGTTACCTTGATGCTCACAATCATGGAGGGCAAGCCAAATTCCGTCTGACGATTGGCTCCGGCTCTGCGGAGTGCTCGGCAATGGATCGCAACAAGACCGTTCAACCGGGAAGCTCCTGCCCGGCGGCTGAGAGAGGCTGAGAGATCCATCACGCCAGAAATAGAGCGACTGTCCGCCCGCGAGCAGTGGTTTCTCAATTTCGCACAGAACTTTTCTCTGGTTTGCCGCGTAGTAATTCTAAGTTCCTGTAAATACGCTGCCTTCACCAAAGACAGTTTGGTTCAGGAATTGCTTCACTTTCACTACGCATCGGGCCTGGTATTTCTGCGTTGCAAAGGGAGTAGCCATGCAAACACTCCTGCGGGATTTGCGCTTTGCGCTGCGCCGGTTGCGCCGGGCTCCAGGTTTTACGCTGACGGCCGTGCTGACGCTGGCTCTGGGAATCGGGACAACGACCGCCATCTTCACCCTTGTCTACGACGTGCTGTTGAGGCCGCTGCCGTATCCGCAGCCGCAACAACTCACGGTCATGGAGGAGCGGGTCGCCGAGTTCCGGGACATCTACCCGTCGCTGCCGATAAACGCAAACCACTTCGAGTTCTGGCAGCAGAACAGCCATAGCTTTCAATCCATGGCCGTGATGAGAGCGGCCACCATGCCGCTGGGGACCGGCGGACATCCATTGCAGGTTGAAGTCCTGAGCGCGACACCCGGCGTATTTTCCGTACTCGGCGTCGCGCCGCAGATGGGCCGCCCTTTTCGCTCGCAGGAGGCTCAGCCCGGCAGCGACCGCGTGATCGTGCTTACTTACGATCTTTGGCGCACGCAGTTTCAAGGCGACTTGCACATCCTGGGCAGAGCGGTCACCCTGAACGGATTCCCTTATACCGTGGTTGGCGTCATGCCACGGCAGTTTCACATGCCCGTTATCGAAGACATCGCCGGCGTAGGTGGTCATGCGAGACCGGTGAACGCCTTTGTGCCGCTGGCCTTTTCAAAGGATCAGTTGCAGGAAGTGATGGGCGACTTCAACTATTTCGGGCTGGGCCGCTTGAGGCCGGGCATCTCCGCGGCGCAGGCAAACGCTGAGATCGATGCCCTGCAGCACACCATCTCAGCTCGCCTTCCCGCGGAGGCAAGGGGCACACTCTCCGCGGTGCTGACTCCCTACCAGCAGGTACTGGTCGGCAGCAATCGAACGCCGCTGTTGATCCTGCTCGCCGCGGTGGCGGGTTTGCTGCTGGTGGGGTGCATCAACATTGCCAACCTGATTCTGGCCCGAGCCGCGGGCCGCAGACAGCAGATGGCCGTGGCCGTCGCCCTGGGCGCAAATCGCCCCGAAATTTTGCGTATGGCGATAGGCGAAACAGCCGTGCTCGCCGCGCTTGGCGGCGGACTGGGTATCCTGCTGGCATCGATCCTCATCCCATTGATGCAGCGTTATCTGCCGCCTGCGCTGGACTTCCGCGGCGCTCTGCACCTGGATTGGGCCGGCGCGGCTTGTGCTTTGCTGCTTGCCGCCGCGGCAACATTGCTGGCCGGCTCGGCGCCGGCCTGGATCAGCTCCCGGACACAGCCGCACGAAGTGCTGCGCAGCGAGTCGGGTCTGGCGAGCGAATCGCGCGGCAGCAAGCGCATGCGATCGGCGCTGGTCTCCGCGGAAGTAGCCGTCAGTGTGGCCCTTGTGCTCATTACGGGACTCCTGACGGTAAGCCTGCTCCGGCTCATGCGTGTCAATCGCGGTTTTGATGCCGATCGCATCATGACCGCGACTGTCGATCTGCCGGCGCATGCATATCCCGACAATCAATCGCGAACGCAGTTCTACCACGCGGCGCTGGAGCGCCTGCGCCAGCTTCCGGGTGTGGAGCACGCCGGCCTGGTAAGCATCCTGCCGTTGGCCGGAGATTTCTGGATTGACATGGCTCGTGTTCAGGGCGATTCCCGGCCCTTCATGCAGCTTCCCACTGAGCATTTCCGCTGGATCAGCCCCGGATACCTTGAAACCCTCAGCCTGCCGCTGGTCGCCGGCCGGTACCTGAGCGCAAGTGACGAAGGCAAAAACTACGCCCTCATCTCGGAGTTGACGGCACGCACCTTATGGCCGGGCAAAGATGCCGTGGGCCGGCAGTTCTCCCGCGGGGACCCGACCAATCATCCCATTACGGTCATCGGCGTGGTCAAGGATGCGCGGACCATCACGCTGGCCCAGCCCGACCCGATGATGATCTATATGCCCTATTGGTACCGCTGCGACGATGCCGCCAGCCTGCTTTTACGCACGCGCCAGGATTCAGCCGAGATGGCCGATGCCATTCGCAAGGCTATATGGAGCGTCAACTCTGACGTGTCGGTGCCGCAGGTGCGCGCACTCGGCGGCGTGGTGGCGGAGTCGGTGGCCAACCGCCGCTTTGAGATGGACCTGCTGCTGCTGTTCGCCGCCAGCGCGCTGCTGCTGGCCGGGCTGGGCGTCTATGGCGTGGTGACATATTCGGTGGTGCAAAGGCAGCGCGAGATCGGCCTGCGGCTGGCTCTCGGTGCGCAACGCGCGAATATCTACGGCCTGGTGTTGCGCACGGGGCTGGCGCCGGTTCTGGCCGGAGCCGCCCTCGGAGTGGGCATTGCGTTTGCCTTCGCGCACGTTGTCGGGAGCCTGCTGTTTCAGGTGAGCCCGTACAACCCCACGCTGGTCGCCGGCGCAATCTGCGTTCTGGTTGCCGTAGGAGTTGCAGCCTGCCTGCTCCCCGCGCGCCGCGCCGCCGCCGTCGATCCTGTCCAGGTGCTGAAGGCCGAGTAACGGTTCAAGTGCCTGTTCAGGATGACAACGTGCATAACGAGGCGCGCACTGAATCCGGCATTGCTGGAGGCTCGCCGACTGCTCTTACCTCATGCGTTCTGAGACACCTTGCTCTGAAGCCGGCGCGAATCCATCTCTAATCGGATTTAGTCATCGTCATCGCCGGAGTAGTTTCTGGCAGCTTTGAGGAACGGTCCCGGCATGAGCACTTTCTTCTCTCCCGGATACGGGCGCGTCCAATTTGTCGCCGAATACCAGATCACATGATTCAGGAAATTCGGATCGACCGAATCGGCTTTGTCGTACTTCCCCATCATCACTTCGGCAGTGGCCTTGAGCCATGCTTTCTGCAGCGGCGTAAAGGCAAGGTTCTTCCCGGCCGGCAGGCCAGGCCCCTGGTCCAGCGGAATAACGGCCGGTAGGCAATTGTAAGGCGCAAGGTTCGGCGTATTTTGGAACGCGTCAAATATCGGCGATGCCACCAGGTCGAATTGCGTCAGCGGTTGCATGCCGAGAATGTTCTCGATGGTGCGATTGATGTTTTCTGCCGTGTACGTGGTGTGGATCGTCTTTCCCTCGCCCGGAGTCTGCGCGGCCGCTGTATACGGACTGATGATATAGACCGGTTGGCGATGGCCATCGACATGGTCTACCCCATCCTGCGAGTCATCTTCTTCGACAAAGATCGCTGTCTGCGGCCAGATACTGCTGTGGCTGATCGCGTCCACCATGCGGCCAAGTGCGAGATCATTGTCCGCCTGGTAGTTGATGGGATACGGGCGGCCCTTCGAGATGCCGGCCGTGTGGTCGTCCGGGAGCCAGAGGATCGTCAGGTTGGGAACCTTGTGAGCAGCAACCTCGCGCTGAAACTCCGGAATCCAGTAATCCATTCGGTACTGGTCAGGAATCGTCAGGTTGAAGGGCGGATAATGCGGGTCCATAATCTTCGCCGCCGAAGGAATCGAGGAGGAAACATGGACGGTAGCGTCCGGAACGATGCAACTGGAAGCCGGGGCCTTGCCTTCCTTGCACTGGGAAGTCTTGTAGAAATCCAGCCATGTGTAGGCGCTGCCGTCCGGCTTTTTCGCGATGGTTGTTCCGCTGCTCCACTCGCCATATAACCTTGCGGTGAGCCCTTTGGCTTCCGCGGCGGTCCATAAAAATCCCTGCGGCGTGTAAGTGAGCGGATCATCCGCGTCTCCGCCCGGATAGGAGCGAATCCAGTCCGGCGACAGGATGTCGTTGGAATAGAACGATCCCGACATGCCGATCCAGGGGTGCCCATCGGAGGACTGGCGGCTTGGAGCGTAAACATTGTCAAGCAGCGGAAAGCGCTTTACGAACGCATGCTGATTCGGCACGGCGGACGCAAAGACCGCCAGCGCGGGAGAGCCATTACCCCAGGCGACGTCTCCCAGCATCGCGTCATAGGTGCGGTTCTCTTTAATGACGAGAAAAACATACTTGATCAGGGAAGGTTCCCCGATGTGTTTGGGAACAGCCACCGGCACTGCATGGGAATTGACGTACAGCGGCCCAACCTCGATATTCGTGGTCAGGTTCCAATGGTTGTTGACGAAGACCTGTTTGCTGAACCGTGCAAGTTCGTTTGCGTTTGGCTCCGGTATCAGGTTCACGACTCCGGTATCGGCATGCGTGTAGTACCCGATCACACCGTTTTTGATTCTTGTGAGGCCCCGCGCGCCAAGACCCTTGTCATCAGCAATCAGGAGCTGCTTCTGTGCCTTGTCGTATGCGATGGACGTGGGGAAATAGGCAGTTGGGATATAGCCGATGACTGGATTCGCATCTCTTCCCTGCAGGTTGACGACAGCTACGGCGTTGGCTTCGCCCAGCGTGACATATGCTCTGCCATCCTCCGTGACGGCAACGCCATTTGGACCCGAACCAAAGACGCCGCGATCAATCGGAACGCTGAGGTTGATGGTGCGGACCACCTTGTCGGTGTGCAGATCAATCACAGACAGGCTGTCACTGTAAGCATTCGCGACGTATAGTTTCGATCCGTAGATCGCCATACCGGCCGGGTGCAGGCCGACCGGAATCGACTTGACTTGCCTGCCCTTCGCAATATCCACGACAGACACCGTGCCGGTAAGGGTGAAGGCATTTCGCCGGTCCACGACAATCGGTGTGCCGTCAGAATAGTTCGTGAAATCTGCGCTGGTAGCCGGACGCCCGCCTTCATTGCTCACGTAGGCATACTTGCCTTGAATCACCACACTGTTCGGAACATTGCCGACAGGAATCTGCGCGATAAGCCTGGCCGGAGATGACGCTAGGTCGATCACGCCGAGCGTGTTCACCGCGTTCAACGCTACATAAGCTCGCTTGCCGCCTGCTGAAAGTGCAATTCCACCCGGATTGATCGACTTCGCGTTGTGATAAGGCCGCCCGTCGGCAGGCGGTTTGGGCAGGCTCACCCTCTGCTCATCGGTCAGAAGGCCCGTCTCCCGGTTCACATCCGCGATAACGACATAATTATCGTCCTGGCTGAAGAGCAATTTCGTACCGTCAGAGGAGTACGTGATTCCCGCGAACGATCCGGCCCTCACATTTTTAGGAGAAGCCCCCGCCGCGCCGGTTGGAGTGAAGCGCTGGAGAACGCGTCCGGTAGCGGTGTTGAATACGATCACCGGCTGCGGCGAGCCCATCATCAGCACTGCGCCGCTATGCGTGGCGCTATTTGGATTGAGCGCAATTGCCTTTGCCCGCACCGGCGAACCGAGTTCAACGATCTTCCCTGCCGGCGTCAGCGTCTGGTTGTCTGACGCGACGATGGAGCCATCCTGCTGTGGGCCCACGGTGCGATCCGGGCTGTTCACCTGAGAGGTCGTAGCGCGGCATGAAACGGTGTACTTTCCAGCCAGCACAACTCCCGTCGAGGACTCCTTCAGCGGGCCGGTATTGAAACCAGAACTGCCTGTCTGGGACGGCTGCGCCTGGGCGTGAGCGAATGGAGAGGCTGCGAGAAGGCAA
>JAJZNH010000431.1:5386-5941 GCA_021811745.1 Acidobacteriota bacterium | reverse complement strand
AGAAGATCACCTGGGGCAAGCTCGGCGAAAAGACGCCCAAGTTCATCGTCGAGTCGGACGCGTCGATTGTGGCGCCGCTGATCTTCGCGTACATCCTGGGGTGGTGAGGCACTCTCCCAGGTCCCACCGTCGGGGCCTGGGCCACCCAATTTCCACCGGGAAAACCTGCCACCAGGTCTGCTGCGTAAAACGTACTGCGGATCTTTCGGGTCCGGTCGCTGCGACCAGCGCGGGTCAGGCCGAGGTGACGCGACTACACTCTTCAATGGAGATGGCCACCTGCTCGACGATCTCGAGGCCGAAGCCTTCGAGCGCCGGGATGTGCATGGGCGTATTCGAAAGCAGGCGGATACGGCGGATGCCGAGGTCCGAGAGGATCTGGCCGCCGAGACCGATGGCGCGCACGATGCGTCCGCTGCGGGCCTGGGAGCCTTCCCTCGCGCGCAGTTCGCGGTGCAGAACCAGGCGGCTGCCGTGTGCCTCGCGCTCGCTCGCCGGGATGGCCGTTCCGCCGGGAGTGAAGGCTTCCACCGGATTGTGGTCGATCTCGAAGCC
>JAJZNH010000431.1:0-5376 GCA_021811745.1 Acidobacteriota bacterium | reverse complement strand
TGTTGTGCAGGTAAAGCACGACGCCACAGCCTGCCTCGGCAATCATGCGCATGGACTGGTCGAGAATGTCGCGGCAGCGGCAGTCGGCGGCAAACACATCGCCGGCGGTGCAGCGCGTATGCACGCGGACGAGGACGGGCTGCGTGCATGGCGGCCGCAGCTCGACCTGCCCAAAGGCATCCGGCTCCGTATCGCCGGCAGGGCTGGCCACCGCGGGTCCGTCGTGGAAGGCGGGGCACTCGGCACACAGATCGCCGCGCACCAGCGCAATGTGGCTCTCGCCGCCGTTCACCTCGCTCTCATAGGCGATCATGCGGAATTCGCCGTAGCGCGTCTGGATGAGGCTCTCGCCGGCACGGACAATATAGCGCTCATGGCGCAGCCGGTAGCGAATCAACTCGGCCACGGTGAGGATCCGCAGCCCATGCTGCTGGCAGAAGGGGATGAGGTCGGGAATGCGGGCCATCTCGCCGTCGTCGCGCATGATCTCGCAGATAACACCGGCGGGATAAAGGCCGGCCATCCGAGCCAGGTCCACTGACGCCTCAGTCTGCCCGGCGCGCACCAGCACGCCGCCCTTGCGGGCACGCAGCGGAAAGACATGGCCGGGGCGGGCCAGATCGCTGTAGGTGGTGCGCGGATCGATGGCGGTGCGAATCGTGTGCGACCGGTCCGCTGCGGAAATTCCCGTGGTCACGCCCTCCCGCGCTTCGATCGTCTCAGTAAACGCGGTGCCGAAGCGCGAAGAATTCTGCTGCGTCATGGGGAAGAGCCGTAGATAATCGGCGCGCTCTTCGGTCAGCGTCAGACAGATCAGGCCGCGGCCATAGCGGGCCATAAAGTTGATGGCCTCAGGGGTAACGTGCTCGGCGGCCAGCGTGAGGTCTCCCTCGTTTTCGCGGTCTTCGTCGTCGACGACCACCACCATCCGGCCCGCGCGAATCTCGGCCAGCGCGCCGGGGACGTCGGTGAAGGGAGGCTCAATGGTGCGTGGGCTGTGCGGCATGGCTGCAACCCTATTTTCACCTAAGGGGGCATAAACAGCAAAAACGCCGCCCCTCCGGCGGCGTCTTTGTTCAACTGGCAAATAGAAAGAACCTTACAACGTCGATTCGATTTCGAAGCCCCATGCCTCGAGAAGCGCCTCAGGGATGTATTTGGAATTCTTGTTTCGACGAGCCCATTCCCTGAGACGAGTTGACCGGATGTACTGGTCAGGCGGCAGCTTGAACTCCTTCACGATTTGTTCGAAGGAGGTCACAGTGGGCACAACTGGGCCGATGGGCTCAGGCTTGCCCCAATTTGGATTACCACGACGCTTTGCCATCGAATATGTTTCCTTAAAAAGGGTGAATTGAGCGTGCATCCTTGGACGTGGGCGGGGGGATCCTAAAAGTCCAAAGGAAATATTACTTTCCTATTTTAAGTTTGTTTTTATTGAAAATCAACACAAAAGCGCGCTCGATCTGCTTCCATGAGGCCCTGACCAAAACCGGGAAGCGTCATTTAACTTATTTATTTACTTATCTTTATCCGAACTCTTTCGATCGGACGGCTATATTGAGGCCTTAAAAATACACTTCCACCTGTGCAAAACCGGTCTGTTTTTGCGGGAACCGGCTTCCGATTGCTGCTTTTCGATACCCCATTTGACGGTGCTCTACGCTTTTGGTTTTGGCTCTTCCCGATGCATGCACGAAAAATTTTCCGGATACCTCAGGAAAAGAGAACCTGCCCGCGGCCGCGTGCGCGAGGCCGCCAGGGGGTAGCTCACGATTCCCTCGCGCACGATCGGTGATGGAAAAATTTGCCGATCAACTCGTCCCACCGTCGTAGACAGACGAGGGCATACCGGCGTAGAGTAACGCCGTCTTCACCGAGACAACAGATTGCGCTTCGAACCGAATAGATACGGTCGGAACCGGCAAAGCCGTAACGGGGATCGAGGCGCCAGTTGTGCTCGGATAGATGCCTGATCGGGGCGTCTGTCGGCGGGGTGACTGATCCGAGCGAAAGCAAGCGGCAAAGATCAGTTGGATTGGAGCAAACCATGATGACGAGACGGGAATGGATCAAGAGGGGCGCGCTGACAAGCTGCGGAGTCGCGCTGATGGGATCGCATCCTCTGCAAGTGATGGCTGAACCGAAAAAAGGGGGAAGCGCGGACGGCGGCATTCAGGGACCGGGATCGCTGAAGGCGCATGCGCAGCGGCGTGGGCTGCTGGCCGGGTCGGCCGTGGGGCTTGGTCCCTTGCGGAGCGAAGGCGCCTACAAAACGGCGCTGGCTCAGCAGTACGACCTGGTGGTGGGAGAGGTCTGCATGAAGTTCGGTCCGCTGCGGCCGACCCCCGATACGTTCATGTTTACCGATGCGGACGAACTGGTGGCCTTTGCCGAGCAGCACGGAATGAAGGTCCGCGGCCACAACTTTGTGTGGCATGAGGCGTTGCCGGGGTGGTTCGCAAGCACGGTAACCAAAGAGAACGCACGGAAGATCATGACCGAGCACATCCTGACCGTGGGCGGCCGGTACAAGGGAAAGATTCAGAGCTGGGACGTCGTCAATGAGGCGATCAACGTGTCCGATGGGCGGCCCGACGGGCTGCGCAAGAGTCCCTGGTTTGAGTTGATCGGACCGGAATATCTCGAACTGGCATACCATACAGCCCGGCAGGCTGATCCCTATGCCAAGCTGACCTACAACGAATACGGGATCGAGTACGACAATGAGGCCTCCGACAAGAAGCGCGCCGCGACGCTCGCGCTGCTGAAGCGGCTGAAGGCTGCCGGCGCGCCGGTGGACGCGCTGGGAATCCAGTCGCACATCCAGGCTGTCTCGTCGTCCACGTTTGGCAAGGGCCTGCGTGAGCTGATCGAGTCGGCGCACCAGATGGGGCTGGATGTCTACGTGACGGAACTGGACGTGAATGACGACGGCATCCCGGAGGACGACGCGGCCGAGCGCGACCGCATCGTGGCGGGCGTGTACCGCGATTATCTGGACACGGTTCTGCAGCATCAGGCCGTGAAGGCCGTGCTGACGTGGGGCTTTACGGACAGGCATACATGGCTCAACGGAACCAAAAGCCACAGAAAGAAGCGCCCGGATCGACAGGTGCGTCCGCTGCCTTTCGATGCCGATTACAGGCCGACGCAGGCGTTTTTTGCGGAGCGCGATGCATTTGACGAGGCGCCGTCACGGCAGGCGGCGGGGTAAGGCTGAAAAAACGCGATGCGGCGGAGGACGCACCTATGAATCCGCCTTATTCCCGGCACCATGCGTTGAATGCGCCGGAGCGCACGGCGGCCGCCATGGCATGGATCTCCGGCGCCAGTGTGCGGTCCTGCTCCAGGCGCGGAACCACCGCGCGCACGGCGGCGCAGGCGCGGGTAATCTCGCGGCTGGGACGGAGCGGCCGGCGGAACTCGACGCCCTGCGCCGCGCACATCAGCTCGATGCCGATGATGCGCTCGATATTTTCGACGATCTGGCGGAGCTTGAGCGCCCCGGTCATGCCCATGGAAACGTGATCCTCTTTGCCCCCGCTGGTGGGGATGCTGCCGGTGGAAGAAGGATGCGCGAGCACCTGGCACTCGTTAATGAGGGCCGCAGCCACAATCTGCGCCATCATGAAACCAGAAGACAAGCCGGCATCGGTGGAGAGAAATGCCGGCAGGCCTTCGTTGATGTCGGGATTGAGCAGCCGGTCGATACGCCGCTCGGCGATACCGGCGAGATCGGTCATTGCGATGGCTGCGTAATCGAAGGCGTAAGATAGCGGTGCTCCATGAAAATTCCCGCCTGAGAGCACCGCTCCGCGGTCCGGCGTTTCGGACGATTGCTCTGCGAAGACAAGCGGATTATCTGTCGCCGAGCCGGACTCGACCTGCAGTACAGCGGTCACGTGATCCAGCGCATCCCGCACGGCTCCGTGCACCTGCGGCATGCAGCGCAGGCAATAGGCGTCCTGCACGCGTGAGTCGCGCTTGCGGTGCGCTTCGCGAATCTCCGAGTCTTCCATAAGCCGCATCAGATGCGCGGCGGCGGCGATCTGGCCGGCGTGTGGCCGGGCGGCGTGGATGCGCGAATCAAAGGCGGCGGGCGTACCCATCAGCGCCTCCAGCGACATGGCTCCGGCAAGATCGGCCAGCCTTGCCGCGCGGCGGGCGCGAGCCACCGCCAGCGCGCCTACAGCGGTCATGGCCTGCGTGCCGTTGAGCAGAGCAAGGCCCTCTTTGGCGGCCAAAGCCAGAGGCCGCAATCCCGCGCGCCGCAGCGCCTCGCCGCCAGGAAGGCGCTCGCCTTTGTAGAATGCCTCGCCTTCGCCGATGACGACCAGAGCCAGATGCGCCAGGGGAGCCAGATCGCCGCTAGCCCCTACCGAGCCCTTCTCGGGAATGACCGGATGCACATCAGCGTTGAGCAGCGCAACCAGCAACTCGACCAGAGCCGGGCGGCAGCCACTGTAGCCCTTGGCCAGCACATTGGCGCGCAGGAGCAGCATGGCTCGCGCTTCCGCTTCAGAGAGCG
The DNA here is from genome assembly GCA_021811745.1 of Acidobacteriota bacterium. The sequence continues at coordinate 845 of JAJZNH010000431.1, read as the reverse complement.
GCTGTCCCACGCCGCCGGCGTGGCTGCGCACGAGGTTGGTCTGCAAGCGCTCCAGGCTTTCGTGCGGCACGCGAACATCTGACAACCGGCCAAAGCCGGTGTTGACGCCATAGACGGTCTGATCGGCGGCAAGAATGCGCTCAATAGATGCGCGGCTCGCAACGACGCGGGTTAGCGCGGCGGGCGCGATCGCGACGTTCCGGCCGGCAAGCGAAACCGCTTCAATCTCGGCCAGCGCAAGAGGCTGGCCATCAAGCATCAGGGAATCCATGAGCCCGATAGTAGGCTCGAAGAGCGCCCGAATACAACCAGCCCGGTGGGTATCCGCTCACCGTTCGATCATCTCCCCCGGTGATAAGATGATTTTTTTGGAGAGACAAATGGCGGATGCATCTTGTGATATCGGCCTGATTGGCCTTGCTGTGATGGGACAGAACCTCGTCCTCAACATGAATGACCACGGATTCAAAGTGGCCGTCTTTAACCGCACTGTTTCAAAGGTCGACGACTTCCTCGCCAACGAGGCGAAGGGGACGCAAGTGGTCGGCGCGCACTCGATTGAGGAGCTGACCAGCCTGCTCAAGCGGCCGCGCCGCGTGATGCTGATGGTGAAGGCGGGCGATACCGTCGACCAGATGATTGATCACGTTGCGCCGCACCTTGAGGCGGGCGACATTATTATCGACGGCGGCAACTCGCTCTTTACCGACTCCAACCGCCGCACCAAAGCGCTGGCCGAGAAGGGCATTCTGTTTATCGGCACAGGCGTTTCGGGCGGTGAGGAAGGCGCGCGCCGCGGCCCGTCAATCATGCCCGGCGGCAATCCTGCCGCGTGGCCGCACGTG
>JAJZNH010000302.1 GCA_021811745.1 Acidobacteriota bacterium | reverse complement strand
TGGCTGATGCAGCCTCAACCTTGGCGCGCTCCGCGGGCGAGGGGAAATGAAACGTTGCCGGCGACGGAGCCGGTGCGGGCGCCGCTTCTTTCTTGCATCCCGCCATTGCGATCGCCAACGCCGCCATCGCCGCCGGAACAAAAAACGCTCTTGTCAGAAATAGCTCGCTTCGCAATCTCATAAAAATCCTCTCTGCGGCCGCTCTTTAATGATTGAGTTGCAGGACGGATGCGTATCCACCCGCGGGCGCAATGAACTGGCTCAGGCGACTAAAACGCTTCTCTTCTTCCTTCTACGCGCTGCTTTTCTTTGCCCGCGGTCGTGCGCAGCAATAAATACAGCGATCTCCGGTCCGTTGTCAACAGACTGGCTGGCCGGCCGGCATTGCCGGCCTGAAACGTGTTTTATCAGCGCAGCGCTGACATCTGAACATCCTGAAAGATAGCGACAAACCGGCTCCTAAGAGATTGGGGAAATCCTGGACTTATGGATGAAGCAGGCTGTGACGTTGGCCGTTCTCGGGCGCTCTTTGTCCCCCGAGCGAACCCTGTTACGATGAATTTTGCGTTTGCCCGCACCGCGGGCAGCCGTGATGAGATTCAATGGAAAGAGGTTTAACGGTGGCCGATACGAAGAAAATCGCTGATAAGGCGGAACGCAAAAAGATCAAGCGCACGGCGCGCAAGAAGGCCGCTCCGAAGGCCAAGCGCACGACCCCGCGCGGCTCGCAAAAGCGCAAAGTGAAGAAGATGGTCCGCGGCCAGTCGAAACGGTAAAAGCAGCTCCCAACTTCTAGCCGCTAGCTACTAGCCCTTCGCGCTGGAGCGAGTGATATTGTCTCACCGGAATGAGTTAGAAGCTGGGAGCTAGAAGCTAAAAGCTGTCGTTCATGCCCAGCCAGTTCCTCGCCCGCAAGTCGATTGACAAGCTCATCCGCGAGTCGGAGGAGCCCGAGCACGCGCTGCGCAAGACCCTTGGACCGTGGTCGCTCACCGCACTCGGCATCGGCGCGGTTATCGGCTCTGGCATCTTCACGGTCATCGGCACCGCGATGGCCGGTCAGCGCTTCGAGACGCCCTCGATCGCCAACACGCCTCTTGTTCACTACCTGCTGCGGCACACAGCCATGGATGGGCGTCCCGGCGCCGGACCAGCCCTGGCGCTCTCGATGGTGCTGGTCGCCGTGGTCTGCGCCTTCACCGGCCTGTGCTATGCCGAACTGGCCTCCATGATTCCCATTGCCGGCTCGGCGTACACGTACACCTACGCCACCATGGGCGAACTCGTGGCCTGGATCATCGGCTGGGACCTCATTCTGGAGTACGCCTTTTCAAACATGAGCGTCAGCGTGGGCTTTGCCGCGCACATCGTGGACCTGATGTCATGGTTCGGCCTTCATCCACCGCTGATGTGGATTTCGCCGGCCTATCTACCCACCGGCATGCAGGACTTCGAGGGGCACACCCTTTACCCGCCCGGCTGGCACTTCGGCTTCAATATTCCCGCCTTCCTGATCGTCATGCTGCTCACTGTGGTGCTGGTCCGCGGCATCCGGGAGTCGGCGCGCACCAACAATATCCTCGTTTTGGTCAAGTTGGCGGCTATTCTGGTCTTCATCTTCGTCGCTGGCAGCTTCGTCAAGCCGCATTACTGGCATCCCTTCATGCCCAACGGCTGGACGGGCGTGCTCACGGGCGGTTCTATCATCTTCTTCACCTACATCGGCTTCGACTCTGTCTCCACCGCCGCCGAGGAGTGCCGCAATCCCCAGCGCGACATGCCGATCGGCATCCTCGCCACCCTGGCCGCCTGCGCGATTCTCTATAGCGGCGTGGCCATTGTGCTCAGCGGCATCGTTCCCTGGCAATCGCTCGCGGGCGACGCCGCGCCGGTGGTCAACTCCCTGCGGCGCCTCTCGATCGAGTACGGCGGCGGCGAGCTCCACTGGGTCCACCTCTTCGTCCTGCTCGGCGCGCTGCTGGGCATGATCTCCTCGATCCTCGTGTATCAGCTCGGCCAGGCGCGCATCTGGTTCTCCATGTCCCGTGACGGCCTGCTTCCCTCGGTCTTCGGCCGCATCCATGCTCAGTTCCGCACCCCCGCGGTCTCCACCTGGGTGGCCGGCTTCGTGGTCGCCATCCCCGCCGGCTTGCTCGACATCGGCACCGTGGCCGACCTCTCCAACATCGGCACCCTTTTCGCCTTCTCCCTGGTCTCGATCGGCGTGCTCATCCTCCGCTATCGAGAGCCCGAACGCCATCGCGGCTTTCGCGTCCCTCTGGGCCCCGTCTTTCCTGTTCTGAGCGTCGTTTTCTGCGTGGTCCTCATGATGGGCCTTGAAGTCATAACCTGGGTTCGCTTCTTCGTCTGGCTCATCATCGGGCTCTTTGTCTACTTCTTCTACAGCCGGCACCGCTCGGAGTTCGCCAAGCCGCGGTAACCATCGGATTCTTTGTGCAAAGCTCGTTGGGTGGGGCCCAATTAGACTGATCACGTGCCGTCTATTCAGGAATTCATCCGCCGCCTCCCCAAGGCTGAACTGCATCTCCACCTCGAAGGCACGATCCTTCCTTCTACCTTGGTCGAGCTCAGCGCCCGTCACGACGCCCGTCCCATCCTGCTCCAAGAGGCCGAAGCCCTCTACCAATTCACCGATTTCAGCGGTTTTCTTGAGGCGTTCAAGGCGGTCACCGCGCGCCTGGTCGCGCCGGAGGACTACGAGCTGGCTGCATGGCGCATGATGCAGCAGCTCGCCACCCAGGGAGTCGTTCACGCCGAGGTCTTCATCGCCGTGGGCGTCGTCTATCACTGGCGCAACCACGATCCAGCTTCCTTCGATCCCATTTTTGCCGCGCTGGAACGCGCCCGGCTGCGCGCCGCCGCCGAGCTTGGCCTCTCGCTCTACTGGATCTTCGACGCCGTCCGCCACTTCCCGGTCGAGGAGGCTGAACGGGTCTTCTTGAAGGCCGCAGAGTTCCGTTCGAACCACTCCTCCATCGTCGCCATCGGGCTGGGCGGCGACGAGCGCCGTTGCGGGTCAGAGCCCTTCCGCAGCCTTTACGCACAGGCGCGGGCCGCCGGCCTTCGCCTGACCAACCATGCCGGCGAAACCACCGGCGCCGAGGCCATCTGGGAGGCGCTTGCCATCGGCTCTGAGCGCATTGGCCATGCTGTATCGGCCGGCGATGACGAAGATCTCCTACAAGACCTGAAGGCGCGGAGCACGCCGCTCGAGCTCAACCCTAGCTCCAACGTCCGCACCGGCGTCTGCGCCTCCTTCGCCGCCCATCCCCTGCGCCGCTACTTCGACCGCGGCCTGCTGGTCACGCTCAACTCCGACGATCCGGCCTTCTTCGCCTCCGATCTGGCCAACGAATACCTGCTCGCCCACACGGAGCAGGGCTTTACCCGCGAGGAGCTTCGACGGCTCGCCGCCAACTCCTTCCGCGCCAGCTTCCTTCCGAATGCGCAAAAGGCTGCGTGGTTGGAGCGGGTCGATGCTGCGCAGGAATGAACACGGCAGCGCGGAGCGAGGGCGCTATTGCTGTTCGCGGATCAGGTCTCCGAGCTTGGGCTTGTGCTTGGCCTCGCGGCCGAGGCGGGGCGTGGTCTGGATGGCGCGGGCGGGCTTGGGCTGGCCGACGCGTTCACGGGCGTTGGCCTTGACGGCCTTTGTGGCCGAAAACCGGCTTGGCTTGCGTTTCGTCACCGCAAGGATGAGTATGAGATAAATCCGGTCGGAGCGAAAGTGCTCCGGGATTCCCAGCGGCGCCTCTTCGCCGCCGGGCGAACGGATGGGGGGGCCAACGAACGATGGAAGAGCGGGATTTTTTCAACGAGACGACTGAGCAGCGCACACACACGCTGACCTGCCCTAAGTGCGGACAGGCAGGCGAATACAAGGTGACTTGGGTGGTGCGGCGGAAGCGAGCCGAGTTGCCGCGGGGCGCCAACGAGCGGGACCGGGCGCGGTTCGCCAAGGCGCAGTCCTATATGGTCCGGCGCGACGACAAGTTGTCTTGCGCAAATATCCGTTGCCGCAAGCCGTTCGAGATCACGACGCTGCAGTCGCTGGCCTTTCTGGCGGATTGAGCGGCGGTATGCGGGCCGGCAGTCGTTCCGCATCGGCGTGGGGCTTATTCATACTATGTATCTTCCCCTCACGGGCACTCCCTCGGGAGGCAGGGGTGCGTAACCCCGACTTTTCGAGGAGGAAGCATGTCCATCTCAGGCCGTTTTTCACGTAGCGCCCTGGCGGTGCTGTTGGGGTTGGTCTCGGTTGCATGGTCCGCACCCGTCCTCTGCCAGCAGGTGCCGATTACACTGCCCAAGCCGGAGACGGGCGGGGGAATGCCTTTGATGCAGGCGCTTGCCCATCGCAAGACCACACGCGCGTTCCGGGAGCAGGCGCTAGACAAGCAAACGCTCTCGAACCTGCTCTGGGCGGCATTTGGTGTGAACCGTCCGCGCTCGGTGATGCCGGGGATGGGCCGCACCGCACCCTCGGCCATGAATAGCCAGGACATCGAGATCGAGGTTGTTCTTCCGCAGGGTGTGTACCTCTACGACGCGGAGCGGAACCTGCTGCGGCCGGTCGTGGCCGGGGATGTTCGGGGCAAGATCGGTCCAGGTGCGGCTGCGCACGCCGCGGTTACCCTGGTGTATGTGGCTCCGGTAAACGACCGCTTCGCGCAGGTGGACGTGGGATTCATCGGCCAGAACGTGTATCTGTTTGCCGCTTCGGAGAGGCTGAACGCCTGGTTCTACGTGCTCCACGGCCAGGAGGCGGCCGCAACGCTGAAGCTGGCCTCGGACCGGCAATTGCTCTACGGGCAATCGGTCGGCTACCCGCCGCGGTAAGGCCGTCCACAGGGACACGGAGGGAGACACAAAGCTCGTGACCGGGCCCCAGAACCGCGCCGGGCAACGAAGATCCCGCCGGCGGCCAGCACTTTTAGGCTGGCGCCGGAGGTTGCGGATGTGATTGAATCGAGGATGTGAGCCGCGGGCTCGGAGGTCAAGCGGCAGAGCCCGCAAGGAGAAACCCATGGCAAACACCCTACTTCCCCCCGAAGAGCGCAATCTGACTCCAGACCAGGTGGAGGCGCTGGACAAACGGCGCGAACTGGGGCATACCTTCCTGGTAATCGCCGGTCAATTCACGGTGCTGTCCTGTGTTCTGCTGCTGTGGGTGGGGCAGGATCTGCAATACTCACCGGGCTGGGCCCATCCCATGGCCTATTATTTCTTTTTAGCCATCATCATGGTTGCGATTTTCGGCGTCACGGGACTGGTTTTGCGCAAGGGAACACCGCGCATCGACTAGGCTGACATCGCTTGCCCGAATTGCGGGGGATCGCGGGAGACCTTTTCCCAAGCCGGCCTTTGGGGGACAGGTTTGTTGTCTAGGAACCTGAGGCCAGTGGACGCGCAGCCGCGCCTCCGGCTGCATGACCGCACAGAACGGTATAGTCTGAGAAGTGCCGATGGCTGTTGCTTCCCTTACCGCTTCTCCTGCGGCGGCGCGCAATGCGCGGCTGACCGACAGCCATGGGCGCGTGATTCACGATCTGCGTGTCTCGATCACCGACCGCTGCAATTACAAGTGCATCTACTGCCGTACGGGCGATGGCGGCGCGCAATATCCCGAGCTGAGCATTGAGGAGTATCTGCGGCTGATCCGGATGTTTGTGGGTCTGGGCATCACCAAGGTGCGCCTGACAGGCGGCGAACCGCTGCTGCGGCGCGGGCTGGTGGAGCTGGTAAAAGAACTGGCCGCCTTGCGCACGCAGTGGGGCGAACCGCTGGAGCTGGCGCTCACCACCAACGGACACCTGCTGGATGGGCTGGCCGTGCCGCTGAAGGCCGCGGGGCTGGACCGGGTCACGGTGAGCATGGATGCCGTGGACGCGGGCACCTTCGAGCGCATCACGCGCGTTCCGGG
>JAJZNH010000943.1 GCA_021811745.1 Acidobacteriota bacterium | reverse complement strand
ATCCACTTTCAGCCGGCGACGGAGTTTGCCCACATCAGCAACGAGCCGATCCAGGCGCTGGGCACGGGGATTGTGCTGAGCAGTCCGCTGAGCAGGAGCCATGGTGTGAACGCGGTGGTGCGGGACGCGGCGGACACAGCCGCGGGCTACCAGGGAACGCACGCGCCCAACCAGTGGTTCGGCGGGCCGGCGCTTTCCAGCAGCATGATCCTCTTCGGACGGTTCAAAGTGCCGGTTCGCGATGGGAGCATGGTGTTGCGCAATGCTTCGGGGCTGGTGGTGGACAGCCTCAACTACGGCGAGCTGGTCGATCCGTGGGCGGCCGAGGGTTACCAGGCTGGGTCGGGACTCGGCAAGGATGGCTGCTTTGTGACGACTCCGGGAGCGGCTGGAGGCTTTGGGCCGTTTGCCCGAGCGAGCGCCTCTGACGTCAGCGCGGGACGCTTCCCGGATGGCTACAACACGGACAGCAACTGCACGGATTTCCTGACCTCGCCGGCGACTCATCTGGCGGCGGCTTCCGCAGCGGGGGCGACCAATATCAAGGTGGCCAGCGTGGCGGGCTTCAGCGAGGGTCAGGCGGTGCGGATCGGTTCGGGTGCGGAGCTGGAGACGGCGGTGATTGCCAGCGTGGGCACGCCGGGCGCGACCACGGTGCGCGGTGCCGTTGCGGCCGGGGCCACAGTGATTCCGGTGGCGAATGCGATGGGCTTCAGCGACGGGCAGACGATCACGATCGGCAGCGGGGCGGACCAGGAGACGGCGGTGGTGGTCTCCACTATGCGGTTCCGCAACGCCTCGATCACGGTGGCCTCGCCGCTGGCTCATGCTCAGGCGGCGGGCGCGGAGGTGGCCGGCAGCGGCATCACGCTCAGCGCGCCGCTGGCTCATGCGCATGGCCGCGAGGCGCAGGTGACGGGCGACATTGCGACGCCAGGCGCTCCCAACCAGTACAGCAAGCTCAACTAACCCGTCTGCATAACCAGACGGAAGAACAGCAAAACAGCCCTGGGCAACGAACCTTGTCCAGGGCTGTTTTGTCCATGAAGCTTGACCCGCCAACGGCGATTTTACCCTTCGGGAACTTCCATCCGGTATTTGTGTTGCATGCTATTCGAGGCCAACTGATGCAAGCTATTGTAACTTGACAAGTCAGAATAGCTCTTGTATTCTCATCGGCTATCGCAGATACCGACTGGATAGGTACGCTTTATAAGTCGGAAAGTTGCTGGCACTATCCGTTAAAACCCACAACGCATGACTTCACACGATGAGGCTATGGACGTGATTTCCAAAGGTATTTTCCGGTATGCGTCCATCTCCCTCCTGCTCCTCTCTGCCGTCATCATGGGGGCGGGAAGTTATGGACAGACACCGTCAAACACATCCCAAATTGAGCACCGGCGTGCTCTTTCGTATGGGGGGCGCCCATATTCCTTCGATGCCTGCCCAGACGGATGCGAGCACGGGCTTGCCAATGATTGGGCGGCAAGCATGCCCAGCATCCCAGGGCGGCGCAGCACCGTCGTGGCAATGGGTACGACCGTGTCCTGCAGCCCCCATATGTCGGCCGACCATACGACCATTTTCACGGAATGTGTCCTGGTCGTCGCTCGGGTAATCAAAAACTCCACGCGAATCAGCCTGTCCGCGGGATCGCGCATCGTTATCACTCGCGAAGGGGGCATACTTTCCATCAATGGCCACACTTTCGCAATGTCTGTCTCAGGCCAGCGCCTTCCACAAGCCAGGAAGCGCTACGTTTTTTTTCTCCGCTATCGTCCAGAGACCGAGGACTACAGCATTTTGACGTCGTATCTAGTCGTCGGCGATCAGGTGTATTCCGTGGATCAGGGGCCGCACTTCCAGGCATGGAATGGTAAGAGTCTCAGCGCATTTCGTGCGTTGGTGCAGTCATCGATCCACGACGAAAGTCCATTTATGTACAGGCGTCAGCTGTGGGGGGGCGCAAGCCATGACCGCGCCGCGTGTTCTTCGAATGCTTCTGCCGCTCGCCCTGTTTCTCGCGGCTGGCACGGCAAACCTCGCAGGGCAATGTGATGGAGCCCATCGCTTAACAGCGGCAACCGGGCAGCCATATACTGGATGGCCAATAGGGCAACAGGTTCAGGTTTATTTCGAAGCGGGGCAGCCGGGAGATTTGAATGCTGCCCAGGAAGTGCAGTTCCTGAGCGGGCTGGCGTACTGGGTATATAGCGAAAATCCAGGACGGCTTTCATTTGTCAATGCCGGTACTGGCGACCCTCAAGGTGCAGTCGGGACGATCTACGTCACGGTAAACAGCGCTATGGCCGATACCACAGCCGGGAGTACAGATTCAACTCTCGATTCAGCATCCGGCGAGACATTGTCGTCCGTCATTGAGCTAAATCGGAATTTCGTTGATGGCTCCCTCCCTATCACCGCGACTTCGGCATTCCGCAACCAATACCTGACATTTATGGCCGCACACGAAGGAGGGCATACTCTGGGCTTCGACGACGACTACGGGCTCGACGGTTCGTCGGTCATGGTTCCGATTCTGACAGACGACCAGTCCTCCGACGGAGTGGATCTGGGATTGGAGTACATCAGTACCAGTTCTTTGCGAACTTGCGATGGGGTACTCCTCACGGGGCAATATCCCTCGGGTGGCCAGAGTTCGGGTGGCGGGTCGGGAGGCGGACAAACACTTCCTCCATGCGGTTCATCAGGCACCTGTACCAACTGTATCCCCCCAACCTGTACAGGCGGTGCGGCATGGAACCCCACATACTGCTCCTGTTACCTGTATGGCTCGCCGATCATCATCGATACCGACGGTTCAGGATTCCATCTGACATCCGCGCCCAACGGTGTCCTTTTCGATTTCTATGGCACAGGCCACCCGGTTCAAATGTCATGGACCGAAAAGGGTTCCACAAACGGCTGGCTCGCCCTGGACCGTAACGGCAACGGCGTCATCGACGGTGCAAAGGAATTGTTCGGCAACATCACGCCACAGCCCTCATCCAGCGATCCGAATGGTTTTCGCGCACTGGCCGTCTTCGACGAGCCCGAAAACGGCGGTAATGGCGATGGAGTTATCGATGCCCAGGACGCTGTCTGGCCGAAGCTCCTTGTCTGGATCGATGCAAATCATGACGGAATCTCCGAGCCCGGCGAGCTGCATCACCTGGACGAGATGGGCATTCATTCCATTGATCTGAGATACGGGGAGTCCCGGTACACAGACGCATTTGGGAATCAGTTCCGCTACAAAGGACGACTCAATCCGGACAAAGGTGGTAGCGTCAACCGCAAAATCTACGATGTCATTCTCGTCCAGTTGCAGCCGCAGACGGCTGAAAGATGGACCCTTGGCAACGCCTTGAAATCAAAGGCGTATGATGCCTTGGGCTTTTCACGGCCGGTACGCTCAACTCCGGCAATGGCGATGGGGTGCAACCGTGTAGACCGTCGGTGATTCCGTGCACAGCGTGCGTGGCCCTGAGAAAGATTCTTTTTGCAGGTGCACAAGCTCTGGAATCGCCAGCCTTCGAGGTCGGTAGGTGAGCATTGACGACCGCCTCGCATGTGATGTAGTCCAAACGGGAAAACAGGGGATAACCATCGTTATCCCCTCAGCAACTCAACGGAATTCAATCACTTCCCTGACTCAAAAGTCGGGAGGGAGAGATGCGGACGTCGCGTTACGCCAGTTCGTAGCCGGCGAAGAAGTAGCCGATCTCGAAGGCGGCGGTTTCCGGCGCATCGGAGCCGTGGATCGCGTTCTCTTCGATCGAGCCGGCGAACTTTTTGCGGATGGTGCCTTCTTCGGCGTTGGCCGGGTTGGTCGCGCCCATCAGCCTGCGCAGATCGGCGATGGCGTTTTCCTTTTCGAGGACCATGGCGACGATGGGGCCGGAGGACATGAAGGCGGTCAGAGATGGGAAGAAAGGCCGCGCCTTATGAACGTAGTAGAAGCCCTCGGCCTGGGTCTTCGAGATGGAGAGTTTTTTGATGGCCACGATTTTGAATCCGGCCTTTTCGATCTCGGCCAGAATGGCTCCGGCATGGCCCTTCCGAAAGGCGTCCGGCTTAATGATGCTGAAAGTGCGCTGTGGCAAAGGTGGGTCTCCTCAATTGTCCTGCTAAGTGCTGAAGTTAGTGTAGAGCAGCGGCCAATAAAAGGGGACAGCCGAAGCTGCCCCTTGTGGATGCGGAGTGCCGCTGAATTATGCTTTGCCCAGCACGCGCGCCATGGTTTCGCCGATGGCCGCCGGCGTTTCCACGACGTGGATGCCCGCGGCTTTGAGCGCTTTCATCTTTTCGGCCGCGGTGCCCTGGCCTCCGGAGATGATTGCGCCGGCGTGGCCCATGCGGCGTCCGGGAGGCGCGGTCTGCCCGGCGATGAAGCCGACGACGGGCTTCTTCACATGCTGCTTCACGTACTCGGCGGCGGTTTCCTCGGCGGTGCCGCCGATTTCGCCGATGAGGACGATGGCTTCTGTCTCGGGATCTTCGTTGAGCAGCCTGAGGGCGTCGACGTGGGTGGTGCCGATGATGGGATCGCCGCCGATGCCGATGGCGGTGGACTGGCCGATGCCGAGCTGGGTGAGCTGGTGCACGGCTTCATAGGTGAGGGTTCCGGAGCGGGAGACGATTCCGACGGAGCCTTCCTTGTGAATGCGGCCGGGCATGATGCCGATTTTGGCTTTGCCGGGGGAGATGACGCCGGGGCAGTTCGGCCCGACAAGGCGGGATTTGGAGTTGCGGAGCACGCTCCAGACCTTCACCATGTCGTTGACCGGAATGCCTTCGGTGATGCAGATGATCAGCGGCAGCTCGGCGGCGTTGGCTTCGAGGATGGCGTCCGCGGCGAAGGGCGGCGGGACGAAGATCACGGTGGCGTTGGCGCCGGTCTTCTCGACGGCGTCCTGCACGGTGTCAAACACCGGCCAGCCTTCGTGGGTGGTTCCGCCTTTGCCGGGCGTGACGCCGCCCACCACTTTGGTTCCGTATTCCGCGCAGCCTTTGGCGTGGAACGTGCCTTCGCGTCCCGTGATGCCCTGTACGATCAGGCGAGTATTTTTATCCACCAGAACAGCCATGTTTACGCCACCCCTTTCGCTGCTTTGACCACGAGATCCGCGGCTTCCTTCATGGTCGAGCCGACCTGGAACTTCAGACCGGATTCCTTGAGGATCTTCCGGCCTTCTTCCACGTTGGTGCCTTCGAGCCGGAGGACGACGGGAATCTTCACGTTGAGGTTCTTCGCGGCCTGGACGACGCCCTGAGCCAGCGTATCGACGCGGAGGATGCCGCCGAAGATGTTGATGAAGACGGCCTGCACGTTTTTATCGGAGAGCAGGATTTCGAAGGCGTGCTCGATCTGCTGCTGGTTGGCGCCGCCGCCTACGTCGAGGAAGTTGGCGGGCATGCCGCCGGCGTACTGGATGATGTCCATGGTGGCCATGGCGAGGCCCGCGCCGTTGACCATGCAGGCGATGTTGCCGTCCAGCTTGATGTAGTTGAGCGCGTACTTGGAGGCTTCCACTTCGAGCGGAGCTTCCTCGGCGACGTCGCGGAGTTCCTTCAGGTCCTTGTGGCGGAACATCGCGTTGTCGTCGAAGTTGATCTTGCAGTCCAGCGCAAAGAGCTTGTCGTCTTTGGTGGTGATGAAGGGATTGATTTCCAGCAGCGAGGCGTCGGTATCGACGTAGGCCCTGTAAAGGCCGGTCATGAACTTCACCGCGTCGCCGAGCTGCGCCGGCTTGAGGCCGAGCGCAAAGGCCAGCTGCCGCGCCTGGTAGGGCTGGAATCCGACAGCGGGATCGATGTAGACCTTGTGGATGGCCTTCGGATCTTTCGCGGCGACTTCCTCAATTTCCATGCCGCCGGCCTGCGAGGCCATGAAGACCAGCTTTGCCGCGGCGCGGTCGAGCACGATGCCGAGGTAGAGCTCGCGG
>JAJZNH010000728.1 GCA_021811745.1 Acidobacteriota bacterium | reverse complement strand
GGACGCGCTGCTCACTCGCCGGCTGGTGCAGTGTGGCGGCATCCTCGGCATCCCGGTGCTGGATCACCTGGTCATCGGCGATGGCTGCTGGTCAAGCATGCGCGGGCTCTACCCGGACCTTCCCTGGGAACAAATGGATAATATTGCTATATGAAGCACTCCGACCATCCCAAGCAGCTTGCCCCCTTCCTCCCTGCGCCAGTCGGTTCGCTCTTCTGAGCGCAATCGACACAACAAGACCGCAACGCTGAGGTGAATCATGTACATCTACCTAGCTGGGCCCGCCGGGTCCGGCAAGTCGACCGCGGCGAAAATCTTCGACCTGCTTTTTGGATTCCATCGATACCGCATGTCCGACGTGCTGCGTATTCGCGAACATCACCAGGACCGGGCATGGCTGCAAGCCTACGGCGACCGGCTGCGCGCAGTCTTAGGCGAAGCTGCGCTCGCCATGATCGCCCATCAGGCCGTAATCACCGACGAACTGCTCAGCGAACAAGACATTGATGCCGTGATCGACGGCGTGCGGCTGCCCGAAGAGGCGAAATACCTACAAGATCAAGGCTACCTGGGCATACGAATCGACACGCCAGACGAGATACGCAACCAACGACGCATCTTGACAGACTCAGAAAAACGGCATCATACAGAACAGACGGCGCGCCACATTCCGGCAGACGTGATCATCGAGAATACCGGTTCTATGCAGGATTTAGTACTCTTGATCGGGCACGAATTCCGGCTACGATCAAAGAAATACGGAAGTTAGACGATGAAACTTCCGGACAAATTGCTTATAACCGCAGCCCTAATTGGAATCACAATTGGAATCACTGCGTCAATCGGAGCCACCACAAAACCGCGGGCTCAACCAACACAAGCCGATTACCTTCCGTTACCAATTACTGCGACTCAACCGGCAGCCGGACAATTCATCCCGGTTCCAAGAAGCGCGTTCCGCTGGCACACGGCGCTGGTCACGGCCTACACCGCCGGGCCGAAAAGCACCGGCAAGCGGCTTGGCGACCCGGGATACGGGATCACCTTCAGCGGCCTGCCAGTCCACGTGGGCGTCGTGGCCGTTGATCCAACCATCATCCCTTTGGGCAGCATCCTTTTTGTGCCGGGCTACGGGCTGTCCGTCGCCCTGGACACCGGCAGCGCCATCAAAGGTTGGCACGTAGACGTGTTTTTGCCCAGGACACCCGCCGCGCAAGCCTGGGGACGCCAACTACTACACGTCGGCGTCCTGCAACCACAGATGCTCAACCATAAAGAGTGAAAGAATTGTGAACCGCTTCTACGCGCAATGCCGGTGGAGGCGAGCGGCAACGCAGGTTGGCTGGCCCTGGAGGGAGCGCGGCAGTGGGCCCCGGCCGACGCCGATGAAGATGGGGGAATCGGAGTGGATGCTGCAGAGAGGGGGCGATCGTGAATGTGGTCTTTGGTAGCGCAGGATGATCCGGACGCGTCGCCCGGCCGGAGGGCCTACTTGTTGGCCGTCCGGCAAGAAATGGCAGCCGCCGCGGCGGTGCAGCAGTTCGAGCAGGTGCCCGCGACTCGCGCCCTTGTGCCAGCGGCCCTAGCTGAGTTGGCCAAGGCGGAGGCCATCACCGACGCGGCCTACGCCCAGCAGAACGCGCCGCCGCAGGCGGGGCCGAAGGGCTTCTGCTGCCAGTGCGGTGGATCCGCGGTAGTCGTCGGCTTTGCCAAGCAACGCGGCGGTTTCGGCCCGCTATGCGGCCCCTGCAGCGAGAGGTAGCCGGCTTGTCGCTTCGCCGTGGTGCCTTCACCTGAAGTCTCTCCGAAGGAAGGACAATGGCGTGCGCTACTTACTGGCTCTCGGCGCCGGAGAAACCGCAGCGGCTCTCGCCGCCGAGATCCGCGCCGCCCTGATCGGGCACGCGGAAGCGGGGCCAGCCGTGTTACTTTCCCACCATTTGCAGCCCGCCGCCATCTCCGCACAGCCAGAAGCGATCATCATCAGTCGCGCTCTGGACGGAGACATATCACTGCCCGACGCGCTAATCGCGGTGCGCAAAGCCGTGCCCGCCGCTCGCATCGTCATCCTACTCGGCCCCTTGGACGAAACAGCCAGGCAGATCGCCAAAGCGGCCACTCGTCTGGCCATTTTCAATCTGTTGCCCGGCGCCGTGCGCGCCGCCGATTGCGCCGCCGCACTGACCCATGACGCCAGTTACGCCGACGTGCAAACGATGCTGGAAACGGTACCAACAAATCAAACTATTCCCGCTTCCGACAATACCACTATCGCGGTGCTTGGCGCCCGACCTGGTGTCGGATGCGGCACTGTCACCGCCAACCTGGCCTTCAGTCTCTCCGAAGACGGAGTGGAAGCGTTCGACCTGCGCGATAACCCGGCTTTGCCGGCATTGCTCTTCGCCAGCACTCCGATTGGCGGCGGCTTGCGCCGGCCCGGCCTCGGCGGCGTCGGGGTCACCGTCCCCCCACCCGGCTCGGACGTGGCGCCTTTGGTCACCGCCACATCCGTTCGCTGGCGGCTGTGCGCCTGCCCGCCAGACCCCAGGGACCCGCGTTCCGCCGCCATCCTCGCCATCGCCGGAATCCACCTGCTGGTCGTTACCCCAGACCCCCTGGTCCTGAGCATCGCGAAGGGATGGATCGCGCAGGGGCTGGCACCCGGCATTGTGCTCAACCGACACGTGTCTGGGTTCGTTACCGGGCCGCCGAAAATCCAAGCCTTTCTTGGCTATCCCTGCATCGCGGTGCTACCTGAAAATCCAGCGCTCCACTGGACGTCCATGCATCACCGCAGCATCGCCGCCGCTATCGACAAACGATGGGATCTGCGGCATATCGCCCAACAGCGCAAATCAAGGTGAATGTCTTGGAACAAGCCATTCTCGAACCTCTGGCCGCCGGAGATCCCTTCGGCGCCGCCTGCGGCGCCATCGGGATCCGCGACCTGCCCGCCGAACAGCAACGCGCCATTATCACCGCCGTCCAGGGAACCATCACCAGCGCGGAACAGGCCACCTTACTAGCCGCGACGCGCGCGGCGGAAGCCTGGTACCAGAGGAAGGGGACACCTGCGCCCCCCGCCGAATTCTGGTTACCCGGCACACCAGACGCCACCCACCCCGCGGCATGGGCGGTGCGAATCGCACTGGCCAAACGAACAGGAGACACGGTGGACGCGACCAGGATGGCCAAATCTATGCAGCGTCTCCCGGCGGAACAGCAAGCGCAAATCCATGCCCTTCTCGCTAAAATCCAGTGACAGCCATTCCACGAAAGGAAAAACCATGCCATACGAAACCAACATCACGGCAACGCCGTCCCCTCGTAACTCTAGGCTACTTGCTCTATTGGGCATCTTTGACATCAAATACTTGCTGTTGCTACCACACCTGATCATCCTGGCCCTCATCTTCCCAATTTGGCTGATCGGACGCTGGATCGGATACTGGATCGTCCTCTTCACAGGCCGGATGCCCGGCGGGCTGTGGGAATTCATGGTCGGTTACCAACGCTGGACAATGCGTGTCATCCTCTGGAACGCGGGAATCACCGACCGCTATCCGCCTTTTACCTTCGGTTCCGAAGTTTGAGCAAAGCACTCTGGGCCGCGTGCTACTGACCACGCGAATTGAGACCGAACACCAGCAGTCCTGCCCACGCTATTTGAGCCGCTGGCGCGTCTCAAAAAGCGTGGGCGGCGTTTTCGCGGATAACCTTCCTGGTACTGGCCGGATACCGAGCCGTAACTCGCTTCAGCAAGACCGGAGCGGTTCAGGAGAGGCCAGGGGAACGGGAGGGGGAAACAAACCAAATGCTGAACACCATCGCCCGTTGGTTGCCAGGGAGTGATGGACCAATCCTGCGTGTTCGTGAGGTGTTCGACGGCAGCGGATTCCCAGACCATACATACGTCACTCGCGATGACGGCGACCTGGAAAGGCTGCTTGCCGATTCCTTGGAAACCGCCGGGGGACAGGTCGTGCTCACCGGCCCTTCCGGTGCAGGGGAAACGTGTCTCTGGCGTAAAATCTTATCGTCGGCCGGTTGGGGGCATCGGCGCTTCCGTTGTACTGCGGAAACGACCGCACCGGAGATCGTGACAACTCCGCCGCCTAAAGGCAGCGGCTTCTCGGTTCGACGCGGGCGGCGATCCCTTCCCGCTCCCCGACGGCTGCGCCCCAGCCGTTGACTGCTCGGTCCAAGATGTTCCGCGCGGCGTTGTGGTCCCGGTCGGCTACGTACCCGCAGGAGGTGCAGATGTGCGTCCGCACGCTGAGGGACTTCGGGACCATGGCGCCGCAGCGACTGCACTTCTGACTCGTGAAGCGCGCGGGTACGCGGACGACTCGATGTCCGGCGCTTTCAGCCTTGGCTTCGAGAATGTCCACAAACGCGCCCCACGAGGCGTCCGCGATAGCGCGGGCGAGGTGGTGGTTGCGCCCCATTCCCTTCACGTTCAGGTCTTCGACGGCGATGATTCCGCATCGCTCAGCGTATGGCTTGGCCGTCTTGAAGTGGAAGTCCCTGCGCTGCCGACCGATGGTGAGGTGGATCCGTGCTACAGCCTTGGCCGCCTTGCGACGACGACGGCTGCCCTTGACGCGCCGCGACAGGACGCGCTGCTTATGCGCCAGCGTGGAGAGGGATTCCCGCAGGAAGCGCGGGTTCTCTACCGTGCGCCCGTCGCTGTCGGTCAGGAAGGACTTCAACCCCACGTCGATACCAACGGCGCGGTGCTCGCACGGCTCGCACGGCACAACCGGCGCCGTCTCGCACACAATCAGTGCGTACCAGTGTCCGTCTGCCCGCAAAACGAGGTGGCACGTCTTCGGAGTTCCCTCCAGGGGCCGATGTATCTTGATCTTGATGACCTTGCCGATTTTGGCGGGAACGCGCAGGAACCGCCCGTCAATCCAGACGTCCTTCCCTTTGTCGAACTGCCGCAAGTGGATGGAGTGCCAGCGGTTGTCGCCCTTGAATCTGGGGAAGCCGCATCGCTCTCCCTGCTCCTTGGTGAACAGGAACCGCCGCAGGGACTTGTCCAGCCGGTCAGCGAGGCATTGGACGACAGTTGCGGGGACGTGCTCGGGGGCGTGGCCCTTGAACAGCTCGCACAGGTCGTACTTGAAGAGGAACTTGCCTTCGGTGTCGTACCGGACCTTGGACGCTTCGAGCATGGCGTTATACACCTGCCGCGACTCGATCAGGCAGGCCATGAGCGCTTTGCCCTGAGAGCGGTTGGGATACAGCCGATACTCGAACGTCCTCATTCCTCTAATATGCCGGATCAGGAACCACAAGGGAAGAGCGCGATTCATCTGCCGCCTTCAGGCGGCAGCCCTCTCGCACGTTTCATTGTAGATCCCGTGCTGTCGTTCTACCTCGCTTGGTCCACTGCTTAATCCTCCAGGCACATACCAATCCGAGTACAACCGAGTAGTTCCGCGCGTTCCCCAGGGCCTGCGGTGATAGGGAGCCACTGGCCACGAGTGCGGCCTTTATACAACACTCAGGAGCGATGCCATATGCCCGCCCCGCTCGGAATCGACATCGGATTCGGCATGATCAAGTGGGTCGACGCCCAAGGTCGCCACGGTATCCTGCCAGCGGCATGGGTCCCCCACGCCGCTGGCGCCGAGACATGGGGGCTCGGCGCCGTGGACCAGCCTATGTACCTCGACGGTCGCGCATTCGTCGCAGGTGAACCTGCGGCCTCCCGCCCCGGAGCGCACCGACCGTTCGCCGATGGCCGACTCGCTGATCCCGAAGCCATGCCCCTGCTCGCCGCCGCCCTATGGGCCACCGGAGCGGAAGGAGATGTAGTGCTGGGAAGCGGCACGCCACTGTCGGCTTTCGCGCAGGAGCGGGAAACCGCTCGCGCGGCACTGGAAGGCCGCACCCTGCACCTCGGTCAAAACGGTCAGGCACGCACGGTCCGCCTGACAAGACTC
>JAJZNH010000795.1:2448-5966 GCA_021811745.1 Acidobacteriota bacterium | reverse complement strand
CTACCCCATCCTGGACGCGGCGGCTTTGCTTTGGCCGGGCTTCGCGCTGCTGCTGATTGTTGTGGCCAGCGTCGCTTTCAGAACCGTCATAAGGCAAAGGCGGATCACGGTTTTTGAGACGGTGCAGATCATGATAGCGTTTCTGCTGGCGGCGTGTGGGCTGGTCGCCTTCGGGCCGGCTCCGAGCCGGTCCATCCTCGGCGTCGCCTGCCTGATGCTGTCGGTGGCAAGTTACGCTGCCGCCTTCCTCTTCTTCGACGGCATTCCGGAGCGGCGCAATTACCGCGTCTTCGTCACATGGAGCGCGGCGCTCTTTCTGGCAGGATGTTTCTTGTGCCTTCCGCCGCAGGGTCAGACTTTGTGCCTGGGCGCGGCCGCAGTCACGGCAACCGTGTTGGGTGTGCGGCTAACGCGCAGGGCGCTCGAGCTGCACGGCATGGTCTACCTGCTGGGAGCGGCGAAAGCATCCGGCATAGCAAACTACGTTTCACATGCCCTCGTTGGAGCGTTGCCTGCCGCGCCCACATGGGGAATGTACCTGGTCGCGGTCTGCGCGGTCCTTTGTACGTCTGCAATCAAGCCTGCCGACGGCGAGCCTCGAACCCGACAGGCTCTGCATATCGCCTTCGCATTTCTTGCGGCAAGCACTGCAACGGCGCTGCTGGTGCACGGTCTGGCGGGACTGCTTGCGCTCGGCATGCATCCCGGCGCACACCACCTTGCTTTCATTCGCACGTTTACCATCTGCGCGGCTGCGCTGGCGCTCGCCTTCGGCGGCTCACACTGGGAGCGGCGGGATCTGACGCGGATTGGCTATGCCGCGCT
Organism: Acidobacteriota bacterium; assembly: GCA_021811745.1. The sequence continues at coordinate 5,141 of JAJZNH010000795.1, read as the reverse complement.
GGCTTTCGTCGCGGCAAAGCTGGTCTTTGAGGACCTGCGCCTCGGCCACCTGGAATATATCGCCGCCGCGATTTTCCTGTTTGCGATGACGCTGATTGCGGTGCCCCGCATCGCGCATGGAAAGAAGAGCGCCGCTGACGGAGAGTGATGCCAAGAGCGCATCATCTTAATTGACATTGAAGAATCCCGAGAACTGCGCCGCGCAGGGTCCTTCAAACGCGGCACAGACCTCGCCAGGCAATCAGCGCAGGAGCACATTCGGCCGGATGATTGGATGCACCGGATTCCGCAGCTTCATCTTGCTGATGTGAACGTCGTAGCCCGTTCCGGGCAGGAGCGACTGAAGCGCGAAGGTTGCCACGCCCTCGCTTCTGACTTCGCTGTAACGGTAGACGCCGACTTCGCCTACACTCGATTCCGTGCCATCTGAAGGCGCTTCAAGAAAACGCTGCGCATCGGCCACGGTAGGAGCAGCGCGGGTTTCGCCCTGCGTCAGGCTTTCTGCCGCATACGAGCGCACCAGCTTGATCCAGTAGCGGGAAAGAAGATCGGTGTTGGCAAAGAGGTCAGCCCACACAATCTCGCCACGTACGGCGGCCACCACGCCAACGGCGTGTTCGCGGCGAAGTTGCGCCAGCACTTCCTCCCGCGATTGCATGATCGGAGCGGCAGCTTCGTCCACTTTTTTGCTGACGGCGCTGTTCTGCATGACTTTGGCGTAGCTGGTTGTGTCCAGGCCACGGGTGTATCCGGCGCTTCCGCCGCCCGATGCCGGTGAAGTTTCCTGAGATACGGCCATCTGCATCTGCGCAATGGCGCCATGAACCGAATTCCAAACCTGCTGCTGGTTCCCGGTGGCCATCGCCTGGGCGCGTATCGCGGGCTGAACCATGAAACCGCCTGACGGCGTCCTGGACGATGCGCCGAAGACCGGCGAACTCTCAGTCCAGCGGCCCGGCTCGATGCAAAAGACGGAGAGATTGATGGGATCTGCACCGGCCGGCACGATGCGGTCCTTGCCGACAATGCGGTCCTGCTTGCCGCCGGTTACCACCTCGCCCGCCAGCAGCAGAAGAGGCCGTTTGGAGTGATTGACGAGGACCAGCGTGTTGACCTGAGGTCCACCCGAGTAGTTGTCCGGATATCCGGGATAAGGGCGGAAGGGACGATTGTGAAACGGAGGAACCCCGGCGGGGCCTCTGGGACGCACCAGTCCACTGACGCGACCCGCCTCCGTCACTTCAACTTCTCCACTCCGGATTCCCTCGTCCAGCGTAATAAACGGCGTTTCGCCCGGAGACTTTCCGAGCTCGCGGACGACGGGAAAGAGCAGCAGATTCCCGCTTTTGATGGGATTCAGCACGCGGTAGGGACCACCCGCCATTTCCTGCGGTCCCGCGGCCGCACTGACAAAACTCGACTGTTGCGCCGTAAAGAGCAAGAACCCCAACACCGCCGCCAATCCGAATCTGCCTGGATTTCTCATGATCTCCCTCCCTCGGCCTCAGGACTCTTCCCGGCCGCTTGTCCAGGGAACGAGGAGACCGGAGTTTCTTGCAGAAAGATTTTGCGGTATTGTTTTGGGCGTGGGAACAACGCCAGCTCAATCCGTGGAGAGTAGCGAGGTCACCGGCGTTCCGGTCCCGGCGCTCGCCATGGACGACGTGTCGATCGACGAGCTTTGGCGGGAAAGCGATGCGGCCACCTGCGGGCTGAACCGGAGCGAGTTCATTCAAATGCTGCTGCGTGTGGGCACGGCGCAGAACTTCGGGCTTGCTTTGGGGACGACCGCCTCACCGCGGCAACAGGAGTCCTTCTTCCGCGGCTTGAAGATTGCCGATCTGGTGCTGGCGCGGGCATGCGCCGCCGGTAATGAGCGCGCTTGGGAGCGCTTCATGGCGCTCTATCGTCTGCCGCTTGTGCGCGCGGCAACGGCAATCACCGGCAGCGAGACGCTCGGCGCCGAATTGGCGGGGCAGCTTTATGCCGAGCTTTACGGCTTAACGGCACGCGACGGCACGCGGCGCTGCCCGCTGGAATCGTATCGCGGCAGAGGTTCGTTGGTCGGCTGGCTGAGGACGATCCTTGCCCAGCGCCACGTGGACCATCATCGCCACACGCATCGTGAACAGCCACTGGAAGAGCAAGATGCTGCTGCTCTTGAGCCCGAACCGCAGCCAGTGGCCGCCGAACTCGCAGCTTTGGTGAAGGCCATTGAGGAGGCCCTGCGCGCGTGCGATGCGGAAGAGAGGTTTTTGCTGGCCGCGTACTATCTCGACGGCCAGACGCTGCTTCAAATGAGCCGCGTGCTGCACGTGCATGAAGCGACGGTGAGTCGCAAACTGCGGCATACAACCGATGAGATCAGAAAGCGGGTTCTCAAGAATCTTCAAGCTTTTGGATTGAGCCGGAGAGCCGCGGAAGAAGCGCTGGGGACCGACCCGCGCGATTTGGACGTGAATTTGAAAATACTGCTGCAAAAGTCGCAATCGAGTACGTTCCAGGAGAAGGCGGCGTCATGAATTCAGCCACCCAATTCGATCCGCATCCCGATGCTGAGAGCCTCAACGCCTTTGTGGAGCAGTCGCTTGCGGAGCGGGAACGCGTTCAGATTCTGGCACATCTTGCGGTTTGCGGACGCTGCCGCCGGGTTGTCACGCTGGCACAGGATATGGCGGCGGCAGCGGAAGTTG
>JAJZNH010000795.1:0-2438 GCA_021811745.1 Acidobacteriota bacterium | reverse complement strand
CTGTGTTGATGGTCTTCGTTATACCAACGGACAAACCGCAATACCCACGCTTGAGCCGCTGCACAATCCGCGAAGGGTTTCGTCGGATATTCAGGGCGATATTTCCCGGTACGGAAGAGCGCTTCGTGGCTGTGGAACTGGCGGCATGCCTGGATTCCGGCCACGGCATTGGCTGTTCTGATCGCCGCGGCGCTTTTTGTTCACATGCGACAGCAGCAACCGGGGCAGGAGACGGCCACAGTAACTCTTCCCGCCGCTCCGCAAATAGCCGAAAACGCTCCAGCGGCATCCTCGCCAAAGCAGATGGTTGCAGGTGAAACAAAGACGACGGCTCCCGCAGGGGTGGCCAATCAATCGATCGGGGGCCGGAAGGCGACAGAGCCGGATGAAGTGGTGGCGCTTTCGCGGGCAGAACCCGTTCGATCGGAAAAGATGCAGGCTCCTCCGGCCGTCGGACGCCACGGCGCGGAGCAATTGGCGAAGGCGGCGGGCATCTCAGGGCCGGTACCTGCGCAACAAGAGCCGGAGGCATCCCTCGGACCGGTTAGGTCTGCTACCTCCTGGAAACAGCAATTAGGGGGTGCGGCTGAAGCATCTTCAGTCGCCGCCAGGCCAGGGCACACAGAACCGCTGGGCATGGCCACTGCCGCGAAGACTCGTCTCGATTTGGCCACGGCATCGATCGCGGCCAAGGTGAAGTCGCAACCCGGGATCAATGCGAATCTCAGAGCCGTGGAAAAGGAGGCGGCAAGTGCGGACCTTAACCTCATGCAGGCACAGATGGTCCGACTGCCGAGCGGGCTGCCCTCTGTTTCCACCGCGTCGGCAAATCATCGCACGCTGGCGCTTGATGCGGCAGGCGCGCTGTTTCTTCGCGAAAACCTGGGAGATCACTGGGAGCAGGTTCCCAGCCAGTGGACCGGCCGCGCCGTGAAGGTGCGCCTCCAGCAGGCCCCCGGCAGCGCAAACTCCCCGGCAGCCGCATCATCACCGGTCACTCCGGCCTTTGAAATCGTCAACGATGTAGGCCAGGAGTGGGTCAGTCCGGATGGAAGCACATGGATACGGAAGTAAACGCGTGCGCCGCAACAATTCTGAACATAGCGTTGGACCGTAAAGCAAGAAATATTTGCAGGTGCATGGATTCCGGCGGAGCTTCCCGTTCACGCATCGAATGAAAGTCGCTGTCCACGGTGAACAACCGAGAGATTCCGACTGAAAGCGCCTGATGGCCGGCCAAATCCAGTCCAGCCGGACCCTGCGCCGAGCAGAATCGAACAATTCTCCGCAATCTCTTCCTCACGACCTAGTGCGAATCTCTATATTGGTAGAGTTGAGATCCAGGGGCACGAACACGCTCTGATCGGATTCACTGAATTACGCGATCATAGGGCCGCGGCGCATGAGGAGGATATCGGAACGATGGAACTCAGTGGCAAGGTAGCGATTGTAACCGGCGGGGCAAAAGGAATCGGTTTGGCATCAACGCAGTGCATGGCTCGTCTCGGCGCCAAGGTCATGATGGTGGATGTGAGCGCAGTGGCGCTGGAGTCCGCCAAGCAGAGCCTGAGCGAATTTACGGACCGGGTCGCCTCTGTCACAGCCGATATTTCTCGCATGGCGGACACGGAACGGGCGGTTCGAAGCACGGTAGAGTGCTTTGGCGCGGTGGATATCCTCGTCAATAACGCCGGCATCCAGACGTTTGGCGATCCTGTCACAACCACGGAGGAGGTCTGGGACAGGACCATGAACGTAAATTTGAAGGGGCATTGGATGATGTCCAAAGCTGCGATTCCGGAGATGCTGAAACGTGGCAAAGGCTCGATCGTGAACATTTCGAGCGTGCAGGGGCTCGCCTCGCAGCGGAACGTCGTGGCCTACTCCACCAGCAAACACGCTATGATTGGCCTGACTCGATCGATGGCCGTGGATCTCGCTTCCAGGCAGATTCGCGTGAACTGCATCTGCCCCGGCACGGTCAACACGCCGTTGATCGAGGGCGTTATGCGGCTGGACAGCGACCCGGAACATCTCAGAAAGATTCTGGATAAGATGCATCCCCTCGGGCGCATCGCCGAACCCTCGGAGATCGGCGAGGTTTTGGTTCCACCGGGTCCCATCGACCCTCGAGACCTGCTGGTTAAAGCGGGGATGGCGAGTTCTCGCAGCGCGGGCTTGCGCCTCTTGAGCCAGGGTGCGGTGAGGCTGGGAGACCAGCGGCTGCCCGCGGCCCCGGAGCCCGTGGAGTTCCCCTCAGGAACCGTCCTGCGGGTGGGCCCGAGGCGGGTGGTGAGGCTTGTTCTGCCGGGGGCGGGGCGGCCCTGAAGCCCGCTCCGCGGACTGCTAGGCTTGGGGGCAGCGGTACACTTCAGGGAATGCATGTTCGTGCCGGCCGCCCCGGGCGGGGCAGGCGACGGAGGTAGGCGGTGTCAGGG
>JAJZNH010000855.1 GCA_021811745.1 Acidobacteriota bacterium | reverse complement strand
CCGACTCTACCGGCTCGCACTGGAGAAGTTCACATCGGGAGCCCGGTACCATGCGGTCGCCGAAGAGGGCGTGCCGCTCAAAGAGATTGCCACCGCCATCGGCCGCGGCCTGAATGTGCCCGTCGTTTCCATTTCGCCGGAGCAGGCTCAGGAGCATTTCGGCTTCCTCGGGTTCTTCGCCGGAAGGGACGCACACGTTTCCAGCGCGCAGACCCGCGCGAAACTGGGCTGGAACCCCACAGGACCTGACCTCCTCACCGATCTTGGGAATATGGATTACTCGCAGGCCTGAATCCATCAACGACCACCGACAACGACAAGGAGAATCCACATGAAGAAGACATGGTTCATCACGGGCGCCTCTCGTGGTTTCGGCCGCATCTGGGCCGAGGCCGCTCTCAAGCGCGGCGATCACGTCGCCGCCACCGCCCGCAAGCTTGCGGATGTCACAGACTTGCGTCAGCGCTTCGGCGACGCGGCGCTGCCCCTCGCCCTGGACGTCACCAATCCGGAACAGGTTCAGCAGGCGGTTGAGCAGGCCTACGCGCGCTTCGGCAGGCTGGACGTTCTGGTAAACAACGCCGGCACCAGCCTGTTTGCCGCCACCGAGGAGGCGAGCGACGAACAGATCCGGGCGCTCTTCGACGCCAACTATTTTGGCATGGTCCGGGTCCTGCGAGCAGCTCTGCCGCTGCTCCGGAAACAGAGGAGCGGTCACATACTGGGCGTTTCGAGCGGTCTTGGGATTACCGCGCTGCCGATGATCGGGTTCTACAGCGCCACGAAATGGGCCGTGGAAGCGATGCACGAAGCGCTTGCACAGGAAGTGAAGGCATTTGGGATCAAGGTGACGCTGGTTGAGCCTGGTGCCTACGCGACGGAATTCGGCAAGTCCGGCCAGATCGCCGATGTTCTCGAACCATACGCGGAGTTCCGGAAACAGTTTCTAAACCATCTGGTTAATGTGGAACGAGGCGATCCCGATGCTACGGCCGAAGCCGTTCTCAAGCTGGTGGACGCGGAGAATCCGCCGCTGCGACTCGGGCTGGGCACCTCGATTCTGCCGCGGGCGCGCGCCGCGTATGCCGAGCGTATGGCTACATGGGAAGCGTGGGAGGAGGTGTCGAATGCCGCCATGGGAGAACCGAAGAAGGCGTCGACAGGGTGGATAGAGCAACTGGCCCACGGGACACAGGATCAGGTGTGAGACCTGGCCGTAGAAATGGCGGGCGGCGAGACGGAGAAAGCGCAAACCTCCCTGGGCGCCGCCCTATGCTTCGTGATGGGACTCAGCGAGCGCCAAGCCGCCGAATCGCCCATCCCAACATCCTCAAAGATAAGCAATACCTACCAGATATAACCTTCGCAAGCGAAGACGGTTGGCGTCTGCACCGCGGGGGGCAAGCCGCAATTCAAGCAAGAGTTTCGCCGGTCAGTATAATTTCTCTCACATGTCCGAATCTTCTCTGACTGGCCATATCCGCTTCGATTCCAATCGCCAAGCCGTGCGCACTCTGGCGGAGCTGTACCGGAGTGGCCTGCTCAACCTGAACCCGGTCTTTCAGCGCCAGTCGGTGTGGCGGCGCAGTCAGCGGGAGCACCTGATCGATTCGGTGTTTCATGGCTACCCGATTCCGGCTATCTTTCTCTACAAGCACATCGACGAAGGCAGCGGGGCCATGATGTACGAGGTGGTAGACGGCAAGCAGCGGCTCGAAACGCTGTTCCTCTACATGGGGGTCCTACGGGGCAGGTTCCCGGTTCCGTTGCAGCTTCCTGCCATCGAGCAGCCCCAGAGCCTAGGCTGGACGCAGCTGCGCAAGCTCAAACTACAGAGCCGGATCGAGGAGTACCCGCTGCAGGTCATCCAGGTGGAAGCCGACCTCAGCGACATAATCGAGCTGTTCGTGCGCATCAACTCCACCGGGAACGCCTTAACCCGGCAGGAGATCCGTAGCGCACGGTTTTATCTGAGCCCATTTCTCAAGACCGCCCGGCGGCTAGCCGCGCGCTACGAGACCTATCTGCAAGGCATCGGCACCATCGGCGCACAGCAGGCCCGGCGCATGAAGCACATCGAATTGCTGGGCGAGCTGCTTTACTCGGCGCACATTCTGGGGATCGCCAACAAGAAACGGGTACTGGACGCTGCCATGCGCAACGACGGACTCAAGGGAGCGTCGCTGCACAAGGCCGAACTGGCCACGGTGAGCAGCCTTAACAGGCTGCGCCGAATGTTTCCCGACCTGAACCGGGCGGTACGCTTCCACAAGATCTCTGACTTTTACAGCTTGGCCATTGTGGTCCAGGACCTGGAGCGGCGCGGCTTCTTGCTCGACAACAAGAAGCGCAACCAGCTGGCTTGGGAATTGCTGGTCGCGCTGTCGGTCGGGGTCGATGAACTTGCCATCCGTTCCCGCAAGCTTGAGTTCAAGACGCTGTCCCCCCGCGAGGACTTGTTTCGTCAGTACCTTCAGGCGGTCCGCGAGGGATCCGACACCGAAGCCAACCGCCGCAAGCGCCACGACATCCTGCGCGGCTTGGTCGAGCCACTGTTCGAGCGCAAGGACGCGCGGCGCATTTTCAGCCCCGAGCAGCGGCGGGTGCTCTGGAACACTGCCGAGGAACAGGTCTGCCAGAAGTGCGGATGTGCGCTGACCTGGGCCGACTTTCAGGCCGATCACATTAAGGCCTTCGCGGCGGGAGGAAGAACCGAGCTGGGCAACGCAGCGCTGCTGTGTGCCAAGCATAACCAGCAGAAAGGCAAAAACCGGCATTACTGAGCGCCGCGGGCCGCCCACTCACCCTGCCGATCGCTCCAAACCCCACCCAGGGGCGCTTCCGTCCAGGTGCGATGGCCAATGTCAAGCGCAAACGATTGTTAGGCGACAACGACTGGGGCGCGAATTGAGTGTCAGCCGTGACGGCTTGCCTGCGCGGTCTCGTGAGGAAGCGCCGGGGCGGAGTGAATCTGGTAATGTCATTGAACTGGACAGGGATTTTGAGTTTCTCACTGTTTAGCGGAAATCGCCACATCCAAGTTGGCTGCGAAAGTTCCCGTAGTTTGGTGGAAAAGATTACCGTAGCTGGCTGGAAATCGCTCCCGTAGTTCGCTGGAAGTAATACCGTAGCTGGCTGGAAGCATTCCCGTAGTTCGCTGGAAGGATTACCGTAGTTGGCTGGAAAAAATATAAACCTAACTCTTTCCTTTTCATACAGATCCAGGAAATGCATTGTTTTTGAGTATTTATTGTTTGTATTTGAGAACAAACACAAACAGTGTTTGTTTGCTTGTTCACCCATCACCGTCAGTTGATTTAGAGCCCGTCAGTCCAGTTATGAGTTGAAGCACCAAGCCGTCTGACCGGACCGGCGCGTCCGCGCTTGCGGCCTCTAGTGGAGGGTGAGGAGAGTGCCTTCTGCCGCTACTTGGTCAACTCCGTATCAATCCAGCGTGCCACGTCAACATCACCCAGATACTCTTCGATTCTGTGGCGGTTCGGCGACGTGTTGTTGATCCTGTCCTTGGCGACGATGCCAGGGTCTGGAAAGTGTTCAAGGGCGAGAGGGTACCGATTCTCGCAATCGGGAGGCAAAAGATCTACTTGACCCAAGCATCGCCCTCGGAAGCTGAAGCCAGCGATTCCGGTAATGACCGCGATGAGGCTGATCGGCCATGATATCTGGCCCTGTTCAGTTTCATGACCGTAACCGACCAGGCCATCAATCTGGTCACGGCATCATCACCACGATCAATGCCATCGCACCACGATTACGGCCATTGCCACCACGGTCGACCTGCTGGATGGTAAGTGACCATGGAAAAGATTGTCGGGGATGCCTGGCTTTTCCCATCACGGATGAGCTAGCTTGAGATAAGTAAAGCAGTAAGCAGGGATTGCCGGTCGTGCTGACCGTGATCCTGGGCAAAACTGGGGTAAAGCCGGGACCAGCGTTGGAGCGCGAAATCCCGGCCCGATCATGTTGATCTAGCCGCCTGACGACGTCTAGCCACATGATCCCACCCCCGTGCGCCTTTGTCGAGGGGGAATTGTGATGGCGGATCTTCATGGCGACATCCCAATCCGGCGGCCGCCAGGCGATCAACGGCCGATCATGCCGGTCGTGCTGCCTTCGACTATCGGGTCGTTGCCGGTCACCGCACGAGAAGTTTTTCCCGCCTGCCCTCCGCTTATGCGCAGCCTCGCAGGGCTAGCCTCTCTGGAATCGACCCTTCCATGCCGTTCTAGTGCCGTCGATTCCCTCCTCACGGACTCGATGAAGCAGCGCCCGAATTGGAGTGCGCACCCTGCGAGCGCTCCCCTCCGCATACCAGTCACAACAAACCTTCCCCATGTCGCGCTGGCCTGCCACGGTCTTGGCGTCTATCTGCGCCGGGGATACAAGGAGATTTCCCACAATGCAACCGCAGTCAATTACTACTTCTACGCCCGCGGACCTCCACGACCTGCTCAGTGATCTCGGTGCGATGATTCCCGGTTGGGATCTGTCGCGGCCGACTTCGGAACTGTCGAGCGCTCTTAAAGAGCGACTCTCGACTCAAACCACAACCCAGACAGGAAAACGCAGGGGTAAGAGCATGTCGCGGCGCAAGGGCCAACTCGGGAGGATTGAGAAGCACGGGAAGCATTACACGCTTCGGGTATGGGTGGATGTAAAAGGCCAGGAAGAGCGCGCACATGTGCGCATCAAGATCTGCCCGATTAATAAGAACAGTCCGGGCTGGCTCAATTCTCTCGAGCGCCAGAATGAAGCGAAGCGGATCATCGGAGAGATCGGAGCGAACAGCCGCGAGCGTTTCAACGAAGTCGTTCACCAAACGCAACCAGGCGAGAGGACGTTCCGCGAGCAGTCAGAGATCTATGTTCAAACCCTGCGGAACCGTTTGGAAGTTCGCAAACAGGCTGGACCTGATTCAGCCGGGCAGTCCACTGCGGCCGCATCCAGGCGGTCTGGTGCGGCATCGACACTGGAGCTCACAGAATGCTGCCTGAGAAGCTGGCTGCTGCCCATGCTTGGAGATCTGCCGCTCTCGAAAGTAAACAACGGCGCACTGAAGCGCCTGGTCGACTGGATGGCAATGGGCGGGCCAATGCCCTCGAACGGGAAGAAAGGTAAAGCATGAGGAAGAAAAATGAACCTTTATCCGCTGCAACTATCACGAGGTATGTGGAGATTGTGAAGCAGGTGGTAGCCTCGGCAGTCGACGAGGAATCCGGGAAACGTCTCTACCTGCCCGGCTGGGACCACACGTTCATCGACATGCCAAAAGTCAACAAGAAAAAGCAGAAAAGGCCGAGCATCTCTTCGGAGATCATGTCAGGGTTAGCGCGTTACCCGGTGAAGTTGTGCCGCGTGCTCTTCATCCTCCTGGCGGCAACGGGTGCCAGGATCGGGGAGATGCTGGGACTTGAAATCGATAAGCATATCTCTCCGGATTTCCGGACGATATTTATCCGCCAAAAGGTCTACAAATGCGAAATCCAACACTATCTCAAAACCGATGCGAGCTACCGTGACATCGATCTGCATCCGGCGATTTCGGCAGTTCTCAGAGAGTTCGTCGGTGACCGCAAGTTCGGGTTGGTTTTTACGGTTAGAGGCGGGCCGCTTGCGACGGGCGCGCTTTATCACTACCACCTTCATCCTGCATTGAAAGCCCTTGGTTATAAAAGCAATTTTGACCAAAGCCATAAGGCTGGCTTTCATGCGTTCCGGCGCTTCCGCAATACGTTTCTGAAGAACTTCACGCACTGCTCGGAGGGTCTGCGTAAATACTGGCTTGCGTGGGCTAACGGCGAGGACAACGATGAGAGGGGAGGTCGCGAGGACATGGGTGACCGGTACGACATGATCGCGGACAACCTGCCGTTTCGCCTCCAAATGGCGGAAGAGTGCGGATTTGGGTTCGAATTGCCCTCTCTTGTACCCACTGTACCCAGGTGTGGTCAA
>JAJZNH010000105.1 GCA_021811745.1 Acidobacteriota bacterium | reverse complement strand
CGACCACACCTATCGCCTGACCTGGCCCGCGCCCGGCGATCCGGAGTTGGCCGCGCACGTGGCCCGGATGCTGAGCGATGCGGGACTGCAATCGAGCCTGAGCGCGGACCGCGGCTACGATCACGGTGTCTTTGTGCCGCTCAAGGTGGCATTCCCTGAGGCGAAGATTCCGGTAGTCACTCTGTCGCTGTCGGCGAGCCTTGATCCCGCGCAGCATCTTGCGGCCGGCCGCGCGCTGGCTTCGCTGCGCGACGAGGGCGTGCTGCTTGTCGCCAGCGGCATGAGCTTCCATAACCTGCGCGGCTACCTCCATCCGGAGACAGTGGAGCGCGCCCGGGCCTTTGATGTGTGGCTGACACGCGCCGTAGAGTCGCCCACGCCGGAGCGCGACATGCTGCTTACGCATTGGCGCCAGGCGCCTTTCGCCGCCTATGCGCATCCGCGCGAGGAACATCTGATTCCCCTGCTGGTGGCGGCGGGCGCGGGCGGTGACTCGCCCGGCAAGCGCATCTTCAACGACGAGCCTATGGGCGCGGCCATCAGCGCCTACCGCTTCGACGGATAAATTAACGCGCACCTGCCATCCCACAGCGCTCTTTGCAACGGAGTCAGTGTCGGCCATCGCCTCCGCAGGAATTTGCCGGTTGACAGCATCAAGGATGGGACTGTGTATAGTGGGTTGTGCGCGGTGGCCGTCCATGGCCCGCGCAGTACAGCGGAGTTCCCCATGCGGCGGCGTGATCTTCTAAAACTTGCGGCGATGAGCGCCGGAGCACCGGCCTTTCGGCAGCTTGCGGGAGCGCAGACGCGCTCCATGCCGGTCATCGATACACATATCCATCTCTTCGACCCTACCCGTCCCGGCGGCGTTCCCTGGCCGGAAAAAGGGGATGTGATCTACAAGCCCTCGCTGCCCCCGCGTTATGCCGCTCTCTCTGCACCTCTTGGAATTGTGGGCGCCATTGCCATCGAGTGCAGTTCGCTGGCCAGCGACAACGACTGGCTGCTGAATGTGGTGGGCCGAAATCCCATCATGGTCGGCATGGTCGGTGATCTAATTCCCGGTTCGCCTTCATATCGGAAGGATCTCGACCGTCTGCATGCCAATCCGCTCTTCCTGGGAATCCGCTATGGCAATCTCTGGAATCGCGACCTCTACGTTGATATCGACAAGCCCGGTTTTGTCGATGGCCTGAAGGCACTGGCGGAGGCCGGCCTGGTGATGGACAGCGCGAATCTCGATCCGCGCCTGATCGCCGCCATTCTTCGCGTCACCGAGCGGGTTCCCGATCTGCGCATCGTCGTCGATCACCTTCCCAATGCGACCCTTCCCGCAGAGAAGTCCAAGCAGCGAGAGTATTGGGCGAATCTTCACCGCCTGGCGCAGAGCCCGCGGGTCTATGTGAAGCTCTCGGAGATTCCCGTGCGCACGAACGGAAAATTGATCACCGATCCCGCTTACTACCGGGCAAAGCTGGATGCAATCTGGGACGTTTTTGGAGAAGACCATGTTCTTTTCGGCAGCGATTGGCCGAATAGCGATCATGTAGCCACCTACGCGCAGACCTTTGCGATTGTCCGCGCGTACATAGCGGGAAAAAGCGACGGAGCTAGAGAAAAATACTTCTGGAAGAACTCGATCGCCGCCTATCGATGGAAGCCGAGAAGAGCGGATCAGCGCGCGCTATAAGTATCGGAGCATTTGAGTCGGCCCGGCAGGTAAATTTCAGCGGCGAAGCCGGCAGCGTCAGCGGATCGCCGTGTGCATCTTCAGACGAAAGCAGCAATGCATGAGACCTCGACAACCCGGATCCGGCCCTCAATCGCAGCCGCCGAAGGCGATGCTATGGTGACCGATCATAGCGATGCCGCGCCGGGCGTTCTGGACCACGCCATTTCGCGCACGATGTGGCGGCTGGCGCCCTATTTAATGCTGCTCTACGTAGTTTCGTTTCTCGACCGCGCCAACGTCGGCTTCGCCAAGCAGGCATTGCAAAGCTCGGTGGGCATTTCAGAGAGCGCGTATGCCATGGGCGCGGGCTTGTTCTTCATCAGCTACTCGCTCTGCGGATTTCCCAGCAATTTGATCCTCCATAAGATCGGGGCCAAGGTCTGGATATCGCTGCTGCTGGTGACCTGGGGCGTGGTGTCGATGTCGACAATGTTTGTCACCGGGCCTACCTCGTTTTATCTGCTACGCCTGCTGCTGGGCATCACTGAAGCGGGCTTCTTTCCGGGCACGATTCTCTATCTCACCTACTGGTTTCCCAATCGCGTGCGCGGCCAAATCGTGGGCTTGTTCTATCTGGGCGTGCCCATCTCGCTCGCTCTCGGCGGCCCGCTTTCCGGCCTGCTTCTGGAGATTCATTCGCGGGCGGGGCTTCAGGGCTGGCAGTGGATGTTCCTGGTGGAAGGGCTCATCGCATTGGTCCTGGGGATTACAGCCTTCTGGTATCTCGATAACAGGCCTCCCAATGCCCAATGGCTGCCGCCGGCGGAAAAGACTGCCCTGATCGAAGTATTGGCGCGCGAGGAGCAGGAACGGCGCACGATCGGACCCGCTAAGGTGTTGCCCATGCTCTTCGACCCGCACGTCCTGCGCTTTGTACTGATCTACTTTCTGATCCAGATGAGCGTCTACGGCGCCATCTTCTATCTGCCGGCCGAAATTTCGGCACTGATCCACAAGCCCGCTGGCCTTGAAGTAGGCTCCGTCTCCGCCATTCCCTGGATTTGCGCCCTGGTTGCCGTGTACTGGATTCCCAAAGCAGCGGACAGGCGGGGCAACCACCGCCGGCTTGCGGCGCTCACGCTGTTAATCGCGGGAATTGCCAGCTTCGCGTTTCCAACGGCAGGGCCGGTGGAGGGGTTGCTGGCGCTCTCGCTGGCCGTCTCGGGCTTCATCGCCGTGCAGCCGCTCTTCTGGACATTCCCTACGGGCTACCTGGCCGACAGCGCCAAAGCCGGCGGCATTGCGTTGATCGGAACCGGTAACCTGGGCGGGTTTCTCGCCCCCAACCTGAAGGTGTGGACCGATGAATATTTTCACTCGCAGAGCGCGGGCCTGTATCTGCTGGCCGCGATCACGGTTTTGAATGCGGGCCTGATTGCGCTCACCAAGACCCGTCACGCGCACGAAGACCATCCATAAGACGAAGCCATCGGGAAGCATGTCCGGGAAAGAGATGTTTGGAATGTCTGCGATAAAGATTCGACATGTGCGCGCCTTTTACGCGCAGGGCGGAGGAGCCGATTATCACGACCAATCCGCAGGCCATTGGATCGACGACCACATCGCCACGCCCATGGCCAAGTATCCGGCCTATCGCGCCAGCCGGCAGTCTTTCGGGCTCAACGTGCTGGGCACGCTGGTCGTCGAAATCGAAGCGGACAACGGTACGGTCGGCTTTGGCGTCAGCACCGGTGGCGAACCGGCGGCGTGGATCGTCGAGCGCCACCTCTCGCGCTTTCTCGTTGGAGCAGATCCCCGCGAGATCGAGCGCATCTGGGATCAGATGTATCTCGCCACGCTTTTCTATGGCCGCAAGGGCCTGGTGCTGAATGCCATCAGTTGCGTGGATCTGGCGCTGTGGGACCTGCTCGGGAAACTTCGCCAGGAGCCGGTATACCAGCTTCTTGGCGGCGCTGTGCGCGATGAGCTGATCTTCTACGCCACCGGAGCGCGGCCCGATCTTGCCCAGAAAATGGGATTCATCGGCGGCAAGCTGCCGCTGCGCCACGGTCCGGCGGAGGGCGCGGAAGGCATGAAAGAAAATCTGGCGCCGCTGGCCGAGATGCGCTCGCACGTAGGACCGGATTTCTGGCTGATGTACGACTGCTGGATGAGCCTCGACGTCAACTATGCCGTGCGCTTTGCCCATGCGGCGGCCGAGTACGGCCTGAAGTGGATCGAGGAAGCCTTGTCACCCGACGACTATTGGGGCTATGCGGAACTGCGCAAGAACGTGCCGCGCGGCATGCTGGTGACGACCGGCGAGCACGAGGCCACGCGATGGGGCTTCCGCATGCTTCTTGAGATGGGCTGCGCGGACATCCTGCAACCTGACGTCAACTGGTGCGGCGGCATTACAGAGCTGATCAAAATCTCGGCGCTGGCCGATGCTCACGGCGCGCTGGTCGTGCCGCACGGTTCCAGCGTTTACAGCTATCACTTCACCATCACGCGCCACAACAGCCCGTTCTCTGAGTTCCTGATGATGGCGCCGAAGGCGGATAAGGTCGTTCCCATGTTCTCGCCGCTTCTGCTGGATGAGCCGGTGCCGGAAAATGGACGCATGCGGCTTTCCGACGCGCCGGGATTTGGCGTTCGCCTCAATCCGGAGTGCCGGTTGCAGGCCCTACACGCCCGCAAAAATGAGTAGCGCCGGCAACTCTCGCGAAGCTCCCGGCGCCGGCCTGTGAGATCGCCGGCTCCGAGGTACAACAATCCTCAAACCGCTATAAGGCCTGACTCTTGCCCGGCCCGGATATCGCGCCGTTGCTGTTCAGCGCGATTTGAACGTCAACTACGCTGCCTTTGCTGTCCGCCCCGCGGCAAATCGGATGATCTTGGGATCGGCCAGCATTCTGAAGTCCTCCCATGCCATGCGAATCAGCTCCCGGTGAGATCCCGCATTGAACGCAATCTCTTTGTCTTTCGTCAGGGTCTCGTCGGCAAACACCGGCAGATCATAGAGATTTCCAAAGGGCGGCATTGCCCCGGTTTCACACTCGGGGAAGCGACCCTTGAACTCCTCCTCGGATGCAAGCGTGGCAGTCCTGGCATTGGTTGCCTTTCTCAGCATCTCCAGATCCACGTGAAATGTCGCAGGAAGAACGGCCATGACCAGCTGACCGTCCAATTTCACGATCACTGTCTTGGCCAGCTCCTTTCCCGGAATATGGGCCAACCCGGCAATGCCCTGTGCCGTGTACGCAGGCGAGTGGGAGATGACAACGTACTTGATGTTGTTTCTGTCGAGATATTCCTTCAACCTTGGGAGTGGCATAGCTACCTCCTTCTTCGGCCCCATTTACAGCGCGAGGCGAACAGGCGCTGTAACTTCAATCACGCGCATCAACCAGCCTCAAATCGCGATCAGAGATGCGAAGTCAGCCGGGTCGCGAGCCGGGACTCGACTAACGTTTGTAGCCAATCGTGCGCAGCAGATCGTGGCGCCATACAACGTCATCGTCTCCCTCAACGCCTTTGGGAGAGCTGCCGTCGATGACGCCCAGTATGCCCTGACCCTGCTCGCTCTTTGCCACCACCACCTCGACCGGATTGGCCGTTGCGCAGAAGATGGAACACACCTCCGGAACATTGCGGATCGCATTCAGAACATTGATGGGGTACGCATTTTGAAGCATCAGGACGAAGGCATGACCGGCCGCCATGGCCTGGGCGTTCCGGATCGCGGTCTCGCGCAAAGCCTGATCGTTCCCCTCGGAGCGGATCAGACAAGCGCCGGAGCTTTCGTTGAAGGCCAGGCCAAATCTGGCTTGCGGCGCCGTCGTCACGATTGCTTCGTAGATATCCTCCACCGTCTTGATGAAGTGCGACTGGCCAACAATGATGTTGGTTTCAGCCGGCATCTCCATGGGTACTGCAAGCAACTCGACCATACTCATTCCCTGTCCCCGGACCTCCATTATGCGCTCTTCTTGTGCTGCGTTCGAACCCTTTCAACGTACCTGCCTGTTTTCATGTCGATACTGACTGTCTCGCCGGGAGCAACGAACAACGGGACCTGAACGGACAGGCCATTTTCAAGGGTGGCTTCCTTCTTGCTCGAATCCTGCTGCGAGCGGGTGGGCGGCGCAGTGCTGACGACCCGAGCCTCGATCGTGTCAGGCAACACCACACTGATGGGTTCTTCCTCAAAAAATTCGGCTTGCACTTCCGCCCCGGCCTCAAGAAATTTCTCTGCAAGGCCAAGGCTCTCGGAGGGAAACTCAACCTGCTCGAACGAATCCAGTCTCAG
>JAJZNH010000059.1 GCA_021811745.1 Acidobacteriota bacterium | reverse complement strand
ACGGAGGGGTCGTGGGGATGGCAGCGACGAATCGTTCCCTCCGGTCCGGATTCCAGAACAATGGCCACGGGGCCGCGCCATCCTTCAATGACGCCGATTCCCATTCGATAAGGATCTGCAACGGGAACGGCAGTCTGCACGGGCCCATCTGGAATCTCCAGAAGAAGAGCCCGGCATAGCCGCAGAGACTCAAACACCTCATCGAACCGCACCTGCACGCGCGCAGCTACATCGCCTCCGGTCTGCACTGCCGCCCGGGTGTGCAAGCGGTCGTAAGGAGCCCACGGACGATCGACTCGCAAATCGCAAGCCAGGCCGGAAGCTCGCGCGGCCAGTCCCATGGCTCCAAGCTTCTCCGCCGTTTGGCGATGCAACCGTCCGGTCTCGCGGAAGCGATCCTGAATGCCCGCGTGTTCGTCGTAGATCGACCGAAGCTCAGCGACGATTTCCTCCAGCTTTGCATACTGGGCAAGAAGGCGATCGGGAGCGAGGGGAGGCAAATCGGCCGCCACTCCACCGGGCACGATGAAATCCATCAAATAACGCGCTCCGAAGGCCGCAGTGTTGGCGCGCAGCAGATCCTCTTTGCACCGCGAAAATTGTGTGAGGCCGAATGCGAATCCGGCATCGTTCCCAAGCGCGCCCAAATCCCCCAGGTGATTGGCCATGCGTTCGTGCTCAAGAGCCAAGGCGCGCAAGGCAACTGCCCGCGGCGGACAAACGGAGCCGGTGAGGGACTCAAGCGCCGCGCACCAGGCCCACGAAAAAGCCACGGCGGAGTCGCCGCCGAGCCGCGCCGCGAGCCGGTGGCCGCCGGCCTGCGGCATTCCCTGAAACAGCCTGGCCACGCCTTTATGGGTGTATCCCAGGCGTTCCTCAAGGCGAAGCACCTTCTCTCCTACGACTGAAAATCGAAATCCTCCCGGCTCAATGGTGCCCGCATGGACAGGCCCGACCGCGATCTCATGAACTCCTTCGCCCTCTACCTCGATGTACGCATAGGGCCGCGAGGTTGGGGGATCTTTGCGGCCGTCGTCAAAGTCCCGGCGCAGCGGAAACGCGTCTTCCGGCCAGCCGTTGTGACGCAGCCATCCGCGCGTGTCCGGATCGGTGCTCGAGATACCGAGCAAATCGTAAACGGCACGCTGCATCCGCACTGCCGCCGGAAACAGTGCCGCCAGGCTCAAATACCGCGGAACCGCAGGGTCCAATGCATGCTCAAGTATCGTAATGCCCTTGGCGTGCAGCCATGCGGCGTAAATGCGGAAGGAGCCGTCCCGATCGCGGTCGTCGGCTCCCCAGAGCGTGAGCAAACAGGCGCCGTCGCCATGCAGCGCCTGGGCGCTTGCAAGCCATTCCTCCGAGCTGGTTTGAATGCGCACGGCGTGTATATTTCCGGGGAGCGTTGCCCGCGCATGGTCAGGAAAGATCGTGGTCATCTGCATCATCCAATCAAACGCGCGGCGGCGTGGTAGCAGGCAGCCAGCGCAGGCGGAATATACAGCCCCAGTGCAAGCGCCATCCCCAGATGAACATAGACGGGGACCGAAGACGGCGAGCGCGGCACCTCAGGCGTACTGCTTTCTCCAAACACCATGGGCTGAATCTTGCTGAAGATGCCGGCGAACGCCACCCCTAGCGCGATCAAAAGAAACGGCGCCGTCCAGGGGTGCTCCTGTACCGCCGCGGTAAGGATCAGGAACTCGCTGGCAAAGATGCCAAAGGGCGGCATGCCCAGAATGGCGATCGATCCGAGCATCAACCCCCAGCCCAGCGCAGGACTGCTGCCCACCAGCCCGCGGATGCCGTCCATGCGCTGCGTGCCGGCGCGCTGCGATGCGTGACCGGCGCTGAAGAAGAGCGAGGACTTGGTGAGCGAATGAACCGTCATGTGCAGCAAGGCGGCGAAGTTGGCGATGGGCCCTCCCAGCCCGAAGGCAAAGGTAATCATGCCCATGTGTTCAATGGACGAGTAGCCGAAGAGCCGCTTGATGTCGCGTTGCCGCCAGAGAAAGAAGGCCCCGAGCAGCGCGGAGAGCAAGCCAAAGCCCATCAGCATGCGGCCGGGGAGCGCGTCGCCGATGGAGCCCTCGACCAGCACTTTGCAGCGGATCACGGCGTAGAGCGCGACGTTGAGCAGCAGCCCGGAGAGAACGGCGGAGACCGGCGCCGGGCCCTCGGCATGAGCATCGGGAAGCCAGTTGTGGAGCGGCGCCAGTCCGACTTTGGTCCCGTAACCAATCAACAGGAAGACAAAGGCCAGTCCCAGGACTCGCGGCTCAAGATTGGCCTTCACCGCGTTCAGGTGCGTCCACAGCAGCGCCGTCATTCCCTGGCGGCCCAGAGTCTTTTCCGCGGCAAAATACAAAAGGATGGTGCCGAACATGGCCTGGGCAATGCCGACGCCGCAGAGGATGAAATACTTCCAGGCCGCTTCCAGGCTTGCCTGGGTTCGATAGAGCGAAACTAGAAGCACGGTGGATAGAGTGGCTGCCTCCAATGCCACCCAGAGCAGGCCCATGTTGTTGGTCAGCAGGGCCAGAAGCATGGCCAGCATAAAGAGCTGATACATGCTGTGGTAGAGGCGAAGACGCAGCGGGGTTAGACGCCTACGATGCGTTTCCACGCGCATGTACGACCGCGAAAACACCGCGGTGGTGAAGCCCACAAAGGCAGTCAGCGCGACCAGGAAGATGTTGAACGAATCCACAAAGAACTGATCGTGGCCCAATAGGAGTGGACCGTCGCGGACCACGCGAAGCGCCAGAAGAGCGGCGGCGATGAGAGTCGCAAGGCTGACGCCGATGTTCAGCTCGGCGGCGAAGCGCCGGGCGCCAAGAAAAGCCAGCAGAAGTGTGCCCAGGAACGGAATCCCGAGGACCAGCAGCAGATCCACGTCAGTCCTCCCTCAGTTTTTCCAGGTGGTGCAGATCGAGGCTGTCAAACTGCTCGCGGATCTGGAAGAAGAAGATGCCAAGAATGAAGACCGCGGCTAACAGATCGAGCGCAATGCCCAGCTCGATGACCATGGGCATGCCATAGGTCGCGCTGGCCGCGGCAAAGAAGAGCCCGTTTTCCATGGCCAGAAATCCAATCACCTGCGTGATCGCCTTGCGCCGCGTAATCATCATCATGAACGAGAGCAGAATGACGGCGAGCGCGATGCCGATGGTATGGCGCGTAATGGTGGTGGCAAGCAGGCTGATCGGCTGCGCCAGGCCGAAGGCGAAGATGACCAGCGCCAGGCCAACCAGCATCGTGGTGGGAATGTTGACGAGCGTTTCGCTGTCCCATTGCGCGCCCAGGCGCTGAATGAGGCGATGCAGGATCCACGGCAGCAGAATCACTTTGAGGAGCAAGGTGAGGGCGGCCGAGTAGTAGAGTTCGGTGCGGCCTGCCCTGTAGGCCACCAGGCATGTGGAGAGAAACAGAATTGCGCCCTGCCATGCGTACAGCGTGATCAGGCGTTGTGTCCGCCGCCGGGAAAGCATGGAAAATGAGATCAGCAGCAGGCCGGCAGCGAGCAGCCTGAGCAATTGCGCGATCGGATCGGAGTCATGCATGGATGTTCGCTCCCAGCAGCAGGTGAACCAGCAAGCCAAGCACAGCCAGCAGAAAAGCGGTGGCGAGATACTCCGGCGCGCGGAAGATGCGCAGCTTGGCGGAAAGGGATTCGATCAATGCCAGCGCCGCTCCGGCCACCGCGAGCTTGAGCAGCAGTGCCGATGCGGCAAGCAGCAGGGCGCCGCCGCCGTCCGCTCCGTGGGTGGCGATGCCCCAGGGAAGAAACAGCGCAAAGCCGATGCATGCATAGTTGAAGAGCCTGAGATCGCTCGCCCATTCAATCAGCGCGAGATGCCGCGCGGAGTACTCAAGCAGCATGGCTTCGTGGACCATGGTGAGCTCGAGATGGGTGGCGGGATTGTCGATGGGGATACGGGCATTCTCGGCAAGCACCACCATGACGAATGCGATTTCCGCGAAGATCACGCTGGGATCGATGAAGAACCGGCGCGCGGCATTCGCGTCCACCAGGCTCGGCAACGCGGTGCTGCCATAGAGCAGGAAGGCATTGAACAGCACCATCAGGAGTGCCGGTTCCGCCAAAAAGCCGATCATCATCTCGCGGCGCGCCCCGAGCGAGCCGAAAGCCGTTCCGATATCCATGGCGGCAAGCGCCATGAAGACGCGCGCCGTGGCGAACAGGCCGATCAGCGCGATGGCGTCCGCGGCCCGCGCGAAAGGCAGATCGGTGGCGATCGACGGGATGATAGCCGCCGCCAGCACCATGGTTCCAAAGAGCACATAAGGCACGCTGCGAAACAACGGCGAGGCATCCGCAGCCAGCGCCGCATTTTTGTGGAAGAGCTTGCGCAGCATGCGATAGGGCTGGATCAGCGGCGGTGCGGATCGATTCTGCAGCCAGGCGCGGCACTTCCCGATCCAGCCCGCAAACAGGGGTGCAACACCGATGGCCAGCCCCACCTCGCCGAATTGTCGAATCAGTGAAAGCGCGGTCATAGGACGAACACCAGAAGACCCAGCAGAGTAAGAAAGCTGAAGAGCAGATAGATCGAAAGACGTCCGCCCTGCAGGACGCTCACTTCGTCCGCCAGCCATTGCACCGAGCGCGCCACGGGCAGATAGATGGCCCGCCACAGGCGATCCTCGATATGAATGCGATAGCGGGGAACCGTGTCGGAGGGCGAGGGAAGATCGCGTTCCATATGGAAGAAGGCGCCGAACATATGCCGAATGGGCTGGCCGAATCCTTCCGCCGTGTCCTGCATGCGCGAGGTTTGCCAGGGATAGCCGCAATCCCAGGCCGCGGTTCTGCGAATGCGCCCGTGCGCCAGCAGGCGGACCACCACAAACGTGACGCCCACGACAGCGACGATCCCCGCAAGGAAGATCAGGCCGCTGTACGATGCCTGCTGGGGCGCGATCGGAGCGATGATCCAGATCGAAGTGGACGGAGCAACGGACTGTCCCAGCAACATGCCGGTCACCGCGCCTGCCGCTCGCAAGGCAAACTGCGGCAGGACGCCGATGGCGATGCATCCGGCGGCAAGCCACATCAGCCCGGTCCGCTCCAGCCAGTTGGCGTCATGGGCCTCGGTGAGCAGGGGCTCGCGCGGCTGGCCGAGGAAGATGACGCCATAAAATTTCACCATCACGTAGGCGGCCAGGGCCACAGTCAGCGCGAGGACCGCGGCCCCGAGCGGAATAAGCATGTTAATGAAAGGCTGCGGGAGCTGCGGAGTCAATAGAAACGACTGCAACAGCAGCCACTCCGAGACAAACCCGTTGAGCGGAGGCAGCCCGGCAATGGCGAGAGTCCCGATCAGCGCCAAAGCGGCTACCCAGGGCATGGGCCGGATGAGCCCGCCCAGTTTCCCCAGGCTGCGCTGTTGGGTCGCGTGCAGCACCGATCCGGTTGCGAGAAAGAGCAGGCTCTTGAAGAGCGAGTGGTTCAGGGCGTGAATCAGCGCGGCCGTAAGAGCGAGAGCCGCGAACAGGCGCAGATGGCTGGCCTGAAACAGAATCGAAAGCCCAATGCCGGTAAAGATCAGCCCGACGTTTTCGATTGAGGAGTAGGCCAGCAGGCGCTTCATGTCCGTCTGCACGGCGGCAAAGGCTGCCCCAAAAAGCGCCGAGAACAGGCCCAGCACAAGGACCACACCGCCCCACTGCCAGAACCGCACGTGAAGCAGATCGAAGCTGACGCGCAGCATGGCGTAGATTGCCGTCTTCAGCATCAGGCCGCTCATCATGGCCGAGACCGGCGAGGGCGCGGCCGGATGCGCTTCCGGCAGCCACACGTGCATGGGCACCAGGCCGGCCTTGGCTCCAAAACCCAGCAGGGCAAGCAGGAAAGCCACCGTGGCCCAGGCCGGCGCGAGGGAATTGCCGCGCATGGCATCGAAGGTCAACTGCCAGTTTCCGCGTCCCATCACGCCAAAACCGAGCAGGATGCAGATTGC
>JAJZNH010000612.1 GCA_021811745.1 Acidobacteriota bacterium | reverse complement strand
TAAGAATCTCGAAACTGTCGCAGCGGCCGTTGGCCGTGCCCGCGCCGAACTAAAGGAAATTGCAGGCATGCTGGCTTCTCCGGTAGCCGCGCCACGCCGCCGCCGCACCAGAATGACCCCAGTCCCGTCTTCCTCTGGCATGCTTTTTCCTTCTTAGCCCCGGCACTCCAACCCGACACAGGCTCCGCCGCAGCGCCCTTCAAGCGGGGCAGTCAATCAGCGAAGCAGCGGCCGCGGTCACCGCATTCGTAACCGATCATCGATTCCGGCGCACAGGCAGGAGCAAACGCGCCATCGCAGCCATGTTCAGCCGGAAAACCTGGCCCTCCGGCGCATTCCGCGGCAAACTCATCCTTGCAGAAAGCGAAAAATGTCTTATATTTGCTGTGAATGTTCACTCTTACGGAGGCGATTGCTGCTGCGGCGCGGTAATGATGGCGCCACATGCCGGGCGCCGGGCAGTTGCCGCACACCGAGCCGCTTCGCGCAAATGATATGTCACCATCTTCCGCCACGCAGACCCGCGCCACCGTATTACGGCTCCCGACACCGGAGACTGCGCCGCCGCGAACCGCACTGGGCAAATGGTTCTTCCGCGGCGGACGCCTGGATGCGTTGCGCGTCCACGAGCGCAGCTACGGCTGGTATTGGGTGATCTGGCTTACCGGCGTTGATTATTTTTCCTCACTCGCCTATCAGCCGGGCATTGCCCTGCTGGCCGCCGGACTTCTTTCTCCAACTGCCACCCTGATTCTGGTCGCGGTCACGCTGCTCGGCGCGTTGCCCGTCTACGTTCAGGTCGCGGGACGTTCCTACGCCGGACAGGGCTCAATCGCCATGCTCGAAAACCTGCTCACAGGATGGAAGTCCAAAATCCTGGTGCTGGTTCTGCTGGGATTCGCAGCTACGGACTTCGTCATCACCATGACTCTCTCGGCTGCCGATGCCGCGCGGCACGCCGTGGCGAATCCTTACCTGAAAACCTACCTGGGCCATGCGCAACTCGGCTTGACGCTCTTTCTATTGCTGGTTCTGGCCATCATCTTTCTCATCGGCTTCAAGGAGGCGATCCGCGTCGCGACCTTCGTCGCCATTCCTTTCATGCTGCTCAATCTGGTGGTGATCGTGGCCGGCTTGCTGCGCATTGCAGCCCACCCGGAACTGGCCTCTCACTGGCGGCTCGCCATGAGCATGCACACCGACTGGACGTCAATTGCGATTGCCTCCGCGCTGGTTTTTCCCAAGCTGGCTCTGGGACTCAGCGGATTTGAAACCGGAGTGGCTGTAATGCCGCTGGTCGCAGGAGAAAAGGAGATCGAAACCGCGGACGTGCCCGCGGGCCGCATTCGCAATACACGCAAGTTATTGGCCGCGGCTGCCGTCATCATGGGCGTGTATCTGATTTTCTCCAGTTTCGCTACCACAATCCTGATTCCTGAATCTGCATATAGAGTGGGCGGCCCGGCCAGCGGGCGCGCCCTGGCATATCTCGCCCATGAGATCCTCGGCAACATCTTCGGCACTGTCTACGATCTCTCCACCATCGCCATTCTTTGGTTTGCCGGGGCATCGGCGATGGCAGGCCTCATCAATCTGATCCCGCGCTATCTGCCGCGCTTTGGCATGGCGCCACATTGGGTCTCCTACCGCCGCCCCATGGTGGTGGTGCTCTTCGCCATCGATGTCATCGTCACCCTGGTCTTCAAGGCCAATGTCGAAGCTCAGGGATCGGCCTACGCCACCGGAGTGCTGGTGCTCATTCTCTCCGCGGCAGTCGCGGTCTCGCTTGCCCTCTGGCGCGAATACCAGACCGGCCGGCGCGTCGGCGGCAAGGCGCTGGCGCTTAGCGTCTTCTTCTGGGCGGTAAGCCTGCTCTTCGTCTATACCGTGATCGCCAACGTCATCGAGCGGCCCGACGGCGTGATCATCTCCTCGATCTTCATCGCGGTAATCCTGATCTTCAGCGCCTTGAGCCGCTACCAGCGGGCAAAAGAACTGCGCGTCTCCGAGCTGACCTTCATCAATGAGGGTTCGGCGGCGCTATGGCCTGTGCTCGCAGGGAAAAGAGTCAACCTGGTGCCCATCCGTGAAATGGACCGGGCGGGCCGCATCGCCAAGTCTGCTGAGATCCTCGGCCATTACCACGTCACCGGCCCCATAGCCTTCCTCCACGTCAACCTGCTCGACAACCGCAGCGAATTCATCGCGCCGCTGCGCATCCGCATCCGGCAGGAAGACGGGTACTTTGTGCTCGACGTCTGGGGCGCAGTCGCACTGGCGAACACCATCGCCTATCTCACCGAGTTGCTCGATCCCATCGCCCTCTTCCTCGATCTCACCGGACAAAACCTGATGAGCCAGGCGGCAAAGTATATGCTCTGGGGTGAAGGCGAAACCGCGCTGATGGTTTACACCATCCTGCTGCACTACTGGGAATGGGCGGGCAAAACACGAGATCGCCCCCATCTCCATCTGATGAGTCCGTGAGGTTTCTTAATCGGCGTGGAATCATCATGCCGAGCCGCAAGCAGAGAAAGACCAGTCACTTCGTTCCGGCTAGGCAGAGATTCGCTTTGCAGGCGCCGGCTCCTGCGACAGTTCCCTCACTTCGCGCACGAAACGCGTCATGGACTTCGAGAGATGCTCGAGCACCGCGGCCCATTCTTCCAGATGCCGCTCGCCCTGCCGCGTCAGCCGGTACACGCGCCGCGCGGGACCGGCCCCATCCGTCTCCCACTCCGATTTGACATTGCCGTTCGTCTCCAATTGACGCAGTGTCCGGTAGAGAGCGCCTTTTTCGATCTCGGCGTCGGTGAGGGCATGGTCCTGCAGGTCCGTGGCCAGGTCGTAGCCGTAGGATCGGCCCTTCTGCTTCAGGAGCAGCAGAACGACCGGCTCGACAAAGCGATATAAATTGCCCATCCCACAAGTGCAGGGGTAATCCCTGCCGTGGCGCGCGCAGAACCGTTGTGGCATTCCAGCCCCCAAACTGGGACTCACCGTGAGTCCCGGATAGAGATTATCACAAAATGAAATAGGTGTGATCTGCACTGTAATCGTTTGGTGCGCTGCCGGAGTCTATCTCTGCGGGTGCATCTTGCATCCTTGGAGAACGCTATGCGAAAGAGGAATGGCGTCTTTTCTGCGTGGGCCGCAAAAGGCCCGTTGAACTTCACACAAATCCGTTTTCTGGCGGTGCTGGCGTTAGCTGCTCTCATTGCCGCTCCGGCGCTCGCGCAGGCGGGTGGCCAGTCTCGCCTCTATAATCCTTCTACTGAAACCACGTTGCAGGGCACGGTCAGCGCTGTGACGAATCCAACGGGAAGACGCGGATGGAGCGGTATCCACCTGAGCGTGCAAAGTGGCGGACAGACATACGATGTGCACGTCGGACCGTCAGCGTACGTGACCGACAGCGGGTTCGCATTTGCCACTGGCGACAAAATCCAGGTGACCGGATCAAAGATTCAGCTCAATGGAGCTGATGCCCTGATCGCCCGCGAAATCACCAAGGACGGCAAAACACTTACTCTGCGCGACAAGCAAGGATTCCCGAAATGGTCTGGCGGACGATGGGCCGCGCAATGATGCCTGCTGCCTTCACAGCTTAGATCTCTTCGGCAGAGCAGCCGGAATGGATAATTCATTCCTTCCGGCCGCGCCCGGAGATGATCTTTGGCCAAAGCGCGACTTCCGGACTTGACGAAGTTTGCAGTTCTCCATCACAATAGATGTAGATTGCACCTATGGTGCATTCGCATCTGTCATGGAAATTATGATGAAGATTGCCATCAGTTCAAAAGGAGCAGCGCCCGAAAGCGAAGTTGATCCGCGCTTTGGCCGCGCCGCGTTTCTTCTTGTCTTTGATACCGAAACCGGCTCGTGGAGCGCCCTCGACAACGCGGAAGCGCAGGAGCTTGCTCATGCCGCCGGCATTCGCGCCGCGGAGGCTGTATGCCGATCGGGTGCAAAAACTGTCCTCAGCGGGCACGTGGGGCCGAAAGCCCTGGCTGTTCTCGCAACAGGTGGTGTTCAGGTTTTCCATTGCGGCGCAATGAGTGCGCTCAGTGCAGTGGAGGCTTTCCGCAACGGCCGCCTGGCAGAGCAGCAGGATTCCGGCAGCGCGCCGGCTTGAGAAGAAGGAGTTACGAAAATGCCATTCATGGATGGAACCGGGCCGTTGGGCAATGGGCCGGGCTCGGGACGTAGATTTGGGCAGTGCGCCGGAGCGCAGGCGGATTTAGGCTCTGCGACGCAACAGCGGCTGCAAGGCCGGGGAATGAGAATGCAGCGCCGGTTGAGAGGCCGCGCAGCCGCGGAGCAGATGACCGCGCTCGAACAGGAAGCAGGTTGGCTGGAAAGGCGCCTGGATTGGATCCGGCAACAGGCGTCTGGTTTGGGCGGAAAGAGAGAGCAGCAATCATAATGATGCCTGTCCGGTTTTCAGGCACAGAGTAAAGAAAGAGGATTTTTGCGCATGATGCGCATTGCGGTGGCGAGCGGAAAGGGCGGAACCGGCAAGACCACGGTAGCAACGGGGCTTGCGCTCTATCTCTCGCGCCGCCAATCCGTCCACGTTATCGATTGCGATGTCGAAGCGCCCAACGCCGCGCTGCTGCTGCATCCGGCAATTTTTCTTGCTGGTCCGGTGATGCGTCCCGTGCCCGCGATTGACGAGTCCCGGTGTGACCACTGCGGCAAGTGCAGTGATGCCTGCCGCTTCAACGCCATCGCCGTGACCGCATCCAGGGTGGTTCTCTTCCCTGAAATCTGTCATTCCTGCGGAGGATGCACTGAGGTCTGTCCGCGCGGAGCGATCACTGAGCGACCGCGGGCGATCGGAGAATTTGCCGATGGATCAGTCGGGAAGATCCAGTTCACCCAAGGATCGTTGAACGCGGGCGAAACCGCGACTGTCGCTCTGATTCGCGCCGTCAGGCAGATGGAGCGTGAGGCCGATGTCCTGCTCCTCGATGCCCCGCCCGGCGCTAGTTGTCCGATGATCGCAGCCGTGGAAGACACCGATTGTGTTGTTCTAGTGACGGAGCCAACGCCGTTCGGTCTCAACGACCTGCCCATCGCGGCCGAGGCCGTCCGGCGGATGGATCTGCGCGCCGGCGTTGTCATCAACCGCGACGGCATCGGCGACGCTCGCGTGGACAGGTTCTGCGCGTCTGCCGGTCTTCCCGTTCTTGGACGGATCGCCGACGATCGTGCCATCGCTGAAGCGTACTCCCGTGGCGAGCATCCTTTCGAGACAGTGCCTGCCTTCCGCGCCGCCATGGCTGCAATTGCTCAATCACTGGGAGCAGAGGCATCGGCATGAAAGAGATTGTGGTCCTGAGCGGCAAGGGCGGCACTGGCAAAACCAGCCTCACCGCGGCATTTGCCGTCATGATGCGCAATGCTGTCATCGTCGACTGCGACGTGGATGCATCCAACCTGCATCTGCTGCTTAATCCACTCGTGCGGCAAAGCTACGACTTTCGTGGAAGCGCGAAGGCGCAGGTAGACGCCGCGATCTGCAACGGCTGCGGGGCCTGTATGGCAGCATGCCGCTTCGGTGCAATCCATTTGAATGGGTGCGCATTCATCAATCCAATACGCTGCGAGGGATGCGGTGTATGCGCGCGGCAATGTCCGCTGAACGCGATCTCATTGGAACGCCACGTCTGCGGCCGCTGGTTCATCTCCAGCACCCGCTACGGCTCCATGATTCATGCTTTTCTGGAACCAGGTGAGGAAAATTCCGGAAAGCTGGTGTCGGTCTTGCGGCAGTCAGCCAGGAAACTCGCTCGCCAGCAGGGCGCATCCTGGATTCTTGCGGATGGCCCGCCCGGAACCGGCTGCCCGGCGATCTCGTCGCTGACCGGAGCCGACTACACGGTGATGATCGCGGAGCCTTCTCTGTCCGGATTTGCCGATCTCCAGCGCGCGCTCAAACTCGCTGGCCACTTCGGCATTCCTACCGGCATTGTCATCAACAAAG
>JAJZNH010000838.1 GCA_021811745.1 Acidobacteriota bacterium | reverse complement strand
GTCTCAACGCCCGTAAGCGAGCGGCAGGTCAGGTGCAGCAGGCGCCGCTCGCGCGAGTTCATCGGCGGGAACGCATAGGGCACTCCCGTCGCGCGCACCTTCTCCGCGGCGGTTTCGGCCGACATGCGCAGTTCCTGGGCGCGCAAAGCCTTGAAGTTGGCGGCGTCGAAGCTGACCAGTTCGTGCTCGCGAGCGTCCAGCCGCAGCATCTGTGCGGCGACGGTCTCCAGTGCGCGCAGCAGTTCGCCGTTGTGCTGGATCACGAGCGGAACGTCAGGCCCGTCCAGTACCACGTAAATTTGGCGTGCCTCCAGGCCTTCAGGGTCGCGGGCTCCATCGCCGGCCATGATGCGGTACTTCAGGCGCATCCCGCCCAGCTTGTTCAGAGAGTTGAGGAATGCGGCAATCTTCCGCGCCGCCTGTTCGAGGTCGATGATCGGCATAATTCAACAGTATCGCAGAGCCTGGCCGGTAGCGGGCGCTCCGTCGATCCAATTGCGGCTATACGCCGGCATTCCGACGAGAGGATCGGGACACGCCGCGATGGCGGGGTCCGCGTGGCGTTGAAGCGGTGAGCTTGCCTATGCTAGCGTAAGACTTAATAATTACGCGCATGGCGACGTTTTTCGATTGTTCTCCTGCACTCAAGAGATTTTTTTCTGGCGACAAGTCATAGGCGGTTCTGCGATCTTTCGGATGCATCGGACGAATAACTAAAGCGTGGGATAGTTCCCCGGAGTCGCGCGACTCGGTTTTTGGCCGCGTCCGGTCAGGTTGCTCCGCCGATCATAAGGCGTGAATTTACGGCAATACGCAAATTGAAACCCAGGAGCAAAGATGGCAACCAACGTGGGATCGGATGTTGTTCTCACCACCAACAAGCATCTCGTCCGTTGGGTCGAGAAGATGGCGGATCTTACCCGGCCGGCTTCCATCCACTGGGTTGACGGTTCGCAGCAGGAGTACGACTCGCTCTGCGCGCAGCTTGTCGAACAAGGCACCTTTACGCGCCTCAACCAGGATCTCTGGCCCGGCTGCTTTTACGCGCGCTCCGATCCCCGCGATGTGGCTCGCGTGGAAGAGCGCACTTTCATCTGCTCGCTCTCCCGCGACGCTGCCGGCCCCACCAACAATTGGGAAGATCCATTCCGGATGCGCCGCAAGCTCAAGGAACTGTTTCGCGGCTGCATGAAGGGGCGCACCATGTATGTGCTCCCCTTCTGCATGGGTCCGCTTGACTCGCCCGCCGCGCAGATCGGCGTCCAGTTGACTGACTCGCCCTACGTGGTCGTGAACATGCGTATCATGGCCCGAATCGGCCTGCCCGTTTTTAAAGAAATCGATAAGGATATCAAGCGCGTGGTTCCCTGCGTTCACTCCGTGGGCGCACCGCTGTCTCCCGGCCAGCAGGATGTCCCCTGGCCCTGCAACGATACCAAGTACATTGTGCACTTCCCTGAGACCCGCGAGATCTGGTCCTACGGCTCGGGCTACGGCGGCAATGCCCTGCTCGGTAAAAAGTGCTTTGCCCTGCGCATCGCCTCCAACATTGCGCGCGACGAAGGCTGGATGGCCGAGCACATGCTCATCCTCGGTGTGGAGAGCCCGCAGGGCGAAAAAACCTACATCGCCGCCGCGTTTCCGTCGGCCTGCGGCAAGACCAATCTGGCCATGCTCATCCCGCCCCAGGGATTCAATGGCTGGAAGGTTTGGACGGTGGGCGACGACATCGCCTGGATCCGCCCCGACAGCACCGGCCAGCTGCGCGCCATCAATCCTGAGACCGGCTTCTTCGGTGTCGCGCCCGGTACCAGCCCCAAGACCAATCCCAATGCCATGGCCACACTGGCCCGCAACACCATCTTCACCAACGTGGCGCTCACGCCGGAGGGCGGAGTGTGGTGGGAAGGCATGACCGATACACCGCCTGCCGAGTGCCTCGATTGGAAGGGCAATCTCTGGACTCCCGAGATCGGGGCGCGCACGGGCGCCACGGCCGCCCATCCCAACGGCCGCTTCACCGCGCCCGCCGCGCAGTGCCCCAGCATCGATCCCGACTGGGAAAACCCAGAGGGCGTGCCTCTCGGCGCTATCGTCTTCGGCGGACGCCGCACTGACACCATTCCCCTTGTCTACCAGGCCTTCAACTGGAGCGCCGGCGTCTACATGGGCGCCACCATGGCCTCGGAGACCACTGCCGCCGCAGTGGGCAAGGTAGGCAAGCTGCGCCCCGATCCCATGGCCATGCTGCCATTCTGCGGCTATCACATGGGCGACTATTTCCGCCATTGGATCAAGATGCAGCGCATGCTGGCCGTTACGCCGCGCCTCTTCCATGTCAACTGGTTCCGCAAGGACGAGGCGGGTAAGTTCATCTGGCCCGGCTTCGGCGAGAATATGCGCATCCTCAAGTGGATCGTCGACCGAGTCCATGGGCGCGCCCAGGGCAAGGAAACTCCCATCGGCTGGACCCCCTACTTCCAGGACATTCATTGGAAGGGCCTGGAGATGCCCCGTGAGCGCTTCGAGGAGCTGCAGACCGTCGATCGCGCCCACTGGCGGAAAGAGGTGATCCGCCACGAGGAGCTCTTCATCGACCTCCACGACCACCTTCCCTCGGAGCTGATCTACGAGCGAGAACTGCTGATTTGCCGGCTGTGATCAGATCATTCCCGGAGCTTAGGGGTTGTTTGCCCCTGGAGGTCCCGCGGCCCGAAGCCCGGGCAAGGCAATAGGGAGCGCTGATCCGGGTCCCAGCGTCGGGTTGCCAAACTGGATTCGTAGCTGGTCCAGTTGGAGCCTGGATCTCCACAACTCGCACAGCTCTGGCTGCAAACTGCACAGTTTCTGCGCCTTGTTCGGCATCCCGGACGGGTCTACGCTTACAGGTGGGGAGAGAACGGGCGCAAAGCCCCGATCTGTACAACTCGTGGGCGGGATTGATCTGAGAAACCCGTGCTCCACAGGGCTGTTTGGAGCTTTCCACAGGCAATTGGCCGATGTTTAGGGATCGGATGCCTTGAATGACAAGAAAAACACAAGATATTGTGGTTTCTTGTTGACATGTACCACGGACGGCGGTATTTTTTCATCTGCGGCTGTAAACGGACTGTAAAGGAACCCAGGCGAGCATGCGCCGGGAGGCCGCTAAGAGAACGCACACGCGGTATTTCTTAGTCCCCGTTTCCCGTTTGTTCCGGAGGCTGTTCCCGTCGCGGATCCAGGCTGAAATGGGCCGAGCAGGGGCGGTACTCACCAAATTCGCCACTCGGAGGATCCCATGAACGAAGCTTATCTTCAGACTTCGACCGCTCCCTTTCAATCTTCCGGCGCACCCAAAGGCCTGACCTTTTCCCGCCGCTTTTCCAAGCCGGGCGTATCGCCCTACGACGAGATCCAATGGGAGCGCCGCACGGCCTCGATTGCCGACACAAAGGGCAACATCATCTTCGAGCAGAAGGACGTGGAGGTTCCGGCTGACTGGTCGATGACCGCGACGAACATCGTGGCCTCAAAGTACCTCCACGGTCAAATGGGGACGCCGGAACGCGAGACGAGCGTCCGGCAGCTCGTGGCGCGCGTGGCTGAGACCATTCGCAACTGGGGCCTGTCCGCCGGCTATTTCGCCACCCCTGCCGATGCGGCCGTCTTCCACGACGAGCTAGTGAAGATGCTCCTGACCCAGCGTGCGGCCTTTAACTCGCCGGTGTGGTTTAACGTGGGTTGCGACCGGTTGGAGCCCGACTCCGACGGCCAGAACTGGCACTGGGACCCGGCTACCGGCGGCATCAAATACTCAGCCACCGGCTACCGCAACCCACAGTGCTCGGCCTGCTTCATCAACGCCGTGGACGACTCGCTGGATTCTATTCTCACCCTCGCCAAAACTGAAGGGATGCTCTTCAAGTGGGGTTCGGGCACGGGGACCAATCTTTCCTCGATCCGCGGATCCATGGAGCTGCTTTCGGGCGGCGGCACCGCCTCCGGCCCCCTGAGCTTCATGCGCGGCTTTGACGCCTTCGCCGGGGTCATCAAGAGCGGCGGCAAGACGCGCCGCGCTGCCAAAATGGTCATTCTCAACGCAGACCATCCCGATATCGTTGACTTTATCGAGTGCAAGGCCAAGGAGGAAGCCAAGGCCTTTTCGCTCATCCGGGCCGGCTATGATGGCTCGGGCCCGGATTCGGAGGCCTACTCGTCCATCTTCTTCCAGAACGCCAACAATTCGGTGCGCGTCTCCGACGAGTTCATGCGTGCCTACGAGGCGGACAGCGACTTCACCACCTACACGGTTAAGGGCCATGAGCCGGTCAAGACCTACAAGGCCCGCGAGATCATGCACAAGATCGCCAAGGCGACCTGGGAGTGCGGCGATCCCGGCATGCAGTTCGACTCGACCATCAACAGGTGGCACACCAGCAAGAACACGGCACGCATCAACGCTTCCAATCCCTGCTCGGAGTACATGTTCCTCGACAACTCGGCCTGCAACCTGGCCAGTTTGAACTTGCTCAAGTTCATCACGCCGGCCGGAGTCTTCGACATTCCCGCCTACCGGCACGCCATTGCCGTCATGATCACGGCCATGGAGATCCTGGTGGACAACTCCGGCTATCCCACCGAAAACATCGCGCGGAACTCGCACGACTACCGGCCGTTGGGTCTCGGCTACGCCAACCTGGGCGCGCTGCTGATGGCTTTCGGCCTGCCCTACGACTCCGCGGCCGGACGCGACTTTGCAGGTGCCGTCACGGCCATCATGACCGGCCAGGCCTACCTGCAATCGGCCGTCCTCGCGGCCTACTGCCCGCCGCTGGCCTCGGTCACTCCGCTCACCGCGCAGGTTGAGCGGGAAGGCGGGGCTTGCCCCGGGTTCTACGTAAACCGCGAGCCCTTTCTCGACGTGATCCGCATGCACCGCGCCGAGGTGAACAACATCGGCAAGTCGCGCCAGTCCGCCGAACCCTTCGTCGTACCCCATCTCGACGCTCTCATTGACGCCAGCCGCGAAAGCTGGGATATGGCCCTGCTCTACGGCGAACGCCACGGCTTCCGCAATTCGCAGACCACCGTGCTCGCCCCCACAGGCACCATCGGCTTCATGATGGACTGCGACACCACCGGCATCGAGCCCGACCTGGCTCTGGTCAAGTACAAGAAGCTGGTCGGCGGCGGTATGATCAAGATCGTCAACAACACGGTGCCCGCGGCTCTCTTCAAGCTCGGCTACTCAAACGGCGAGGTTGACGCCATCGTCAGCTACATCGACGCCACCGGCACCATTGAAGGCGCGCCCGGCATCCAGCCCGAGCATCTGGCCGTCTTCGATTGCAGCTTCAAGCCGGCCAAGGGCACGCGCTCCATCAATTACATGGGCCACATTAAGATGATGGCCGCCGCGCAGCCGTTCCTCTCCGGCGCCATCTCCAAGACCGTGAATCTGCCCCGCGAAGCCACAGTGGACGAGATCGCCGAGGCTTACGCGGAAGGCTGGCGTCAGGGCATCAAGGCCATCGCTATCTACCGCGACGGCTCCAAG
Source organism: Acidobacteriota bacterium (assembly GCA_021811745.1). The sequence goes on along the minus strand of JAJZNH010000838.1, from coordinate 450 downwards.
GGCACGCAGCCGCTGAACACCAGCGTGGATGAAAAGAAGGACGCCAAGAAGGAGCCCTCGGCCTTGGACGCTGCTGCCAGCCGCGTGCTTTCGCACCTGGCCGCAGCCCAGCCCGTCGCCGAAGCCGATCTAAAGGCTCTCGAGGCCCATCAGGGCGAGGCGCTCACGATCAGCGCCAGGCAGGTCACCGCAGCCGCGGCAGCCTTTGCGAACGCCCTCGATGAGATCGCCAAAGCCGCCGCCGTGCCGGTCCTGGCTCCCACGCCCACTCTCGATGCCGCCACCGACCAGGAACAGGACCTCAATGGCCCGCCGCGTGCCGTTCGCCACCGGTTGCAGGAGGAGCGCGCCTCCATCACGCACAAGTTCTCCATTGGCGGCCACGAGGGCTATATCACCGTGGGCCTCTACCCCAACGGCCAGCCCGGTGAGATCTTCATCCGCATGGCT
>JAJZNH010000315.1 GCA_021811745.1 Acidobacteriota bacterium | reverse complement strand
ACTGTTGCCAAGTGGCTGCATAGTCAGGCCACAAACCGGGTCTTGACTCGAAAACCTCAACATCTTGAGCCTACTGTATTAAGGCAGCTACCCCACTTCGAAGCTTTTTCTTCGCACTCACCGCGAACCGTAATCCGGAGTTGGCCCAGCAAGACACGAACAGCTTGAGCGCAACTAAATGCGGAAGTTCTGTTTGTGCGTGGGGGAGGGTGAGTCTGCGGTTAAGAGGGTGACGCGTTTCTTTCCTAGATCGAGCACCCACGGGTCCCACTCCGGGCTTTACTGACGCTACGACTCGCAACGCAGACGCGCGGCGCAAGCACAGAATACATAGCTGTTGATTTGAGAAGAGTTCGTAGCGTCTAGCGCCAGAAAATCGCCTTCCGGATCGCACGACGAGAATCTCCGCCGCTTCCGAGCGATGACTCCTTCAGCCGCCAGCGATTGAGCGAGTGCGATCACGCACGAGCTCACGACCTGGACGCGCACCGCAAAGCAAGAGTTCGGCTATCTTGGCCGCCGCGACCTTGCTCGCGCCTACAACAAGTCAATTATGCCTTGAGGATTCAACAGACAAGAAAAGTAAACAGGATGTTCTCTCACGGAGAGAATGTCTGAACTTATTCCATCGCTACTCGACAAACTTATTTGCTTCTCGCTGCGTCTTAAGCCGCCACGAACGGAGAGCATAGACACATTATGCACGGTTAAACATCTTGGATTAGGGGAGATCGTGTTTAGACTCACAAAGTGGAGATATGGTTTCTTCCTTCCGTGATAGTTGTCACATCGGCACAAACAACTGCGTCGCTATACTCCTAAGTCACAGATGAATTGCGATTGAGCCGCACGCGAATAGCCAGGTTTCCCAGAGAAAGGAGAGCGCCAATGGCAGACGCTGCCGAGGATAAACGACAACCCGATGGAAGGTTAAACACGAAGTTGCTGGACGAACTTGAAAGTGGTCCGTGGCCGAGCTTCGTGACTGAGATAAAGGCTGCAGCCAAGAACAACGACAGCGCCCGCGATTTATTGGGGCAACTCGAACTCTCTTATGAGGACCGGATCAGCCATTGGAAGCACGGCGGCCTGGTGGGCGTGCTGGGGTACGGCGGGGGCGTGATCGGCCGTTACAGCGACGTGCCAGACCGGTTTCCCAACGTAGCCCACTTCCACACCATGCGCATCAACCACCCGGCGGCGTGGTTCTATTCGAGCGAGGCGCTGCGCACTATCTGCGACATCTGGGAACGGCACGGCTCCGGACTGACCAATATGCACGGTTCCACCGGCGACATCATCCTGCTGGGCACGACCACCGATCACTTGGAGCCCGCGTTTCAGGAGCTCACCCACAAGGGCTTCGATCTCGGCGGTTCCGGCTCAGCGGTGCGCACACCTTCCACCTGTGTGGGCATGGCCCGCTGCGAGTGGGCATGTTACGACTCCATGAAGCTCTGCTACGACCTGACCATGCACTATCAGGACGAGTTGCACCGCCCCGCGTTCCCGTACAAATTCAAATTCAAGTTCTCAGCCTGCCCCAACGACTGCGTAGCCTCGATCGCTCGCGCCGATATGTCCGTGATCGGGACTTGGAAAGACGGGATCCAGATCGATGACGGCGAGGTGGCGAACTATGCTGCCGCTGGCCTGGACATTCAGAATGATGTATGCAACCACTGCCCCGGCAAGTGCGTGGACTGGGACGGCAAGAAGCTGAACATCGAAAACCACGACTGCGTGCGCTGCATGCACTGCATCAACGTGATGCCCAAGGCGCTGCGTCCCGGCAAGGAGAGAGGCGCGGTGATCCTGCTCGGCGCCAAGGCTCCCATTCTGCAGGGCGCGCTGCTGTCGTCCGTGCTGATTCCCTTTGTTCCCGCCGATGAATTGTTCGAGACCATCAAGGAACTGGTTACGCGGATCTGGGATTTCTGGGACGAGTACGGCACTAACCGCGAGCGTGTCGGCGAGCTGATCCAGCGCGTGGGTATGCCGGCGTTTCTTGACGCCATCGGATTAGACCCGGTGCCGGAGATGGTTTCGGCGCCCCGCGATAACCCCTACATCTATTTCCAGAAAGAGAAGGAGGGTGAACAATGACAACGACGACAGCTCCACTTCAACCCCGCCTCACCGACGTCGGTCCGCCGTCGTACGACAAGTACCTTCCTCCCATTGTGCGCAAAAACTATGGGCACTGGAAATATCATGAGAACCTGGCGCCGGGAGTTCTGTGCCATGTGGCCGAATCTGGCGACCGCCTCTACACGGTGCGCGGGGGCGCGCCCCGGCTGCTCAGCATCCAGACCATACGCAAGTTCGCAGACCTGGCCGACAAATACTGTGGAGGCTACCTGCGCTTCACCAGCCGCAACAACATCGAGTTCCTGCTGGAGGATAAGGCCAACATCGAGCCGCTCAAGCGGGATCTGGCGGCGATGAATATTCCCGTGGGCGGCACCAACAATGCCATCAGCAACATCGTACACACGCAAGGCTGGGTGCACTGCCACTCGTCGGCGACTGATGCTTCGGGAATCGTGAAGTCGGTGATGGACGCCCTGGCCGATCACTTCACCCACGAGGATCTGCCCGCCAAGCTGCGCATCGCCCTGGCCTGCTGCCTGAACATGTGCGGCGCGGTGCACTGCTCCGATATTGCCATTCTGGGCGTGCACAGCCGTCCGCCGAAGGTGCAGAAGGAACTGTTGCCGAAAGTCTGCGAGGTGCCTACGCTGATCTCTTCCTGCCCGACCGGCGCCATCCGGGCGGCCACGTACGACGGGAAGCCATCCGTCGATGTGATCGAGGAACAGTGCATGTACTGCGCCAACTGCTACACCGTTTGCCCGGCCATGCCCCTAAACGATCCAAACACGGATGGCATCTCGATCTGGGTGGGCGGCAAGGTCAGCAACGCGCGCAGCGAGCCAAGGTTCTCGAAGCTGGCCATTCCGTTTCTACCCAACAACCCGCCGCGTTGGCCTGAGGTGGTGGATGCGGTGGTGAAGATTGTCGATGTGTACAGCAAGAACGCGCGCAAATACGAGCGCGTGGGCGAATGGATCGATCGCGTCGGCTGGCCCAGATTCTTCGAGCTGACCGGCTTCGAGTTCACCCGCTACCACATCGATGACTTTAAGCACGCTGGCTTGACGTTTGCGCGGTCGGCCCATATCCGGTACTGACGTGCGCCTGCCAGCGCCTCACACAGCTAAGAGAGGCTCCGATGGGGCTTTTTAAGGAAGTTAAGAAACCGGTCATCAAACATAGCGCTTCGGGCAGCGCAGACGTCAGCTCGCAGCGCCCCGCGTATACGCCCAAAACCGCTCCGTGCATCCATGCCTGTGTCTGCGGCACGGATGTGCGCGGGTGGCTGGTTCCCCTGGCTCAGCACAAGGACTTCGGCCGCACGCCCGAGCAGGCGTTTGAGGTTGCCTGGCAAACGATCCTGGAGAACAACCCATTCCCCGCGGTCTGCGGGCGCGTGTGTCAGCACCCCTGCGAGCTGAACTGCAACCGCAAGGCCAAAGACGGGGCAGTGTCCGTCCGGCGTCTGGAGCAGTTCGTGGGCGATTTTGCCATCGCCCACGGATGGCGCGCGCAGCCGGCTACGGAGCAGCCGGGAACGGGCACGCGCATCGCCATTGTGGGCGCGGGACCGGCGGGACTCTCCGCCGCCTACCATCTGGCCCGCAAGGGATTCGCGGTTACGCTCATCGACGCCGCACCGCAGCCCGGAGGGATGATACGCTACCGCATCCCTCGCTCGGTCATCCCGGCCGAGACCCTCGACGGAGAGATCGCAAGTATTCTCTCCCTGGGAATCGCACTGCAAACCAACTGTGTGGTGGGCCGCGATGTCAGCGTGGAGCAGTTGCAGCACGATTATAGCGCTGTCTTCTTTGCCATGGGCCTGCAGAAGCCGGCGCAACTTGAAGTGCGCGGAGGCCGTGACGGCGAGGCGGTTTTGGTAGGCGCATTGCCCACCGAACCGCCTCCGATTTTCGCCCAGGAAGCGCTCAATCCCGAGCCCCGGGTGCTCAATACGGTGAGCGTGGCCATCGCCCAGGGCCGGGCCGTGGCCGATACCCTGGCCGCGCAGTTCGAGTGCTGCCCGGTCCACCGGTCCTGGTCGCCGGCCGTCATTCACGCGGAAAAGGTCAAGCTGGATTGGTATCCGGCTGCGGCTCCGCTCGCCAGCGACGCCAAGGCCCTCAACGAAGCTGAGGTGATTGCCGAGGCCGCGCGCTGCATGTCCTGCGGCCTGTGCATGGACTGCGAAACCTGTTGGATGTACTGCAGCAAAAACTGCTTTGAGAAGCTGCCCAAAGGCGAACACTACAAAATCAAACTCGACCTCTGCAACGGATGCGGCAAGTGCGCAGAATCGTGTCCCTGCGGATACATCGAGATGAACTGACTGCGAGGTGAACGGTGTCGATATTTGAAGTGGAAGGACGCAAGTACGAAGTCGACGAGGACGGTTTCCTGCAGGAGCCGGATAAGTGGACCGACGAGGTTGCCAAGGATTTCGCCAGAACCGAAGCGGTGGACGAACTGACCGACGGCCACTGGAAGGTGATTCACTATATCCGCAACTACTATCTCCAGTTCGGAATTGCACCCATGGTGCGCAAGGTCTGCAAGGAGACGGGGTACAAGCTGAGTGAGATCTATCAGCTCTTTCCTTCCGGCCCGGCGAAGGGTGCCTGCAAGCTGGCAGGGCTGCCCAAGCCCACAGGCTGCGTGTAGCGGCGACGAGCCGGGCAATGAGCGTCGAACAGGCCATTCTGGAACGGTGGATCGCGCGCACCCTGAAGTCGTACCCCGCGGGAATGCACGCGTTTCTCGGCGGCGAGCAAGATCCATTCCGCAATCCCGTGGGCCACACGCTCCGGGAAAACCTGACCACGCTCCTACATGAGCTGATGGGAACGATGGACCGGGAGTCGGTGGCACGTGCGCTGGATCCTCTGGTTCGGATGCGCGCCGTGCAGAACTTCAGCCCGGCCGACGCAGTGCGCTTCGTCTTCGAACTGCGGCAAGCGGTCTTTGAGGTCTCCGGCGCGGTTTCGGATTCGCTCCAAAGCCGTATCGACGAGCTGGCCTTGATGGCGTTCGACCAGTACATGAGCTGCCGCGAGCAGATCTTTGAACTGCGCGCCAAAGAGCTGCGCCAACGGGCGCGATACGCCACGTTAGGGGAAGGAGAAGAATCATGAGTGCGCTCTACTCCCTGCTTGCGGTGCTGGCGGTGGTGCTGGCCGGCCTTGAAGGCGGACGGATCGGAGCAGGACGCGACGCTCTTACGCTGATCGTTCCCTATGTGGCCTTCACCATCTTTCTGGTCGGCTTCTGCGTGCGCATCCTACGCTGGGCGTGGGTTCCGGTTCCGTTTCATATACCTACAACCTGCGGCCAGCAGAAATCCCTTCCCTGGATTCGGCAGGCGAAGGTAGATAACCCATCCAGCAAGTGGGGCGTGTTCGTTCGCATGGGGGCGGAGATTCTGCTCTTCCGCTCGCTCTTCCGCAATAACCGCGCGCGCATGTCTGAAAGACGCCTGATTCTTGGCGAAAGCAAATATCTCTGGCTGGGCGCGCTGGCCTTTCACTGGGCGCTGCTGATGGTCTTGCTCCGGCATCTGCGCCTGTTCATCGAGCCTGTGCCCGCGTGGGTCGACGGGCTGGAACGGCTCGACGGCTTTTTCCAGATCGGGGCTCCGCAGATCTATGTCTCCGACGTCATTCTCCTGGCCGCGCTGTCGTATTTACTGTACCGGCGCTTTCGCGATCCGGTGGTCCGGTATATCTCGCTCTTCACCGACTACTTCGCTTTGTACCTTCTGCTGGCAATCGCGGTCTCCGGCGTGCTGATGCGCTATTTCGTCCGCGTAGACGTGCTCAGCGTCAAGCAGTTTGCGCTCAGCCTGGCTGCGTTCCGGCCCGCGGGTCTTAGCGCGCTGAGCCCGCTCTTCCTGGCGCACCTTCTG
>JAJZNH010000458.1 GCA_021811745.1 Acidobacteriota bacterium | reverse complement strand
ATTCGACCGCAAGTGGGAGGCTACAACATGCCTTTTCCATGCTATGCTTAGGCCGCAAGTTGAAGCTGTATTGGCAGGCCGTGCGCCGCACGGATGAATACAAAAACCCGAAAGGGGGAGTTATGACGACAAACCCCAAGAAATGCGCCAATCCCGTCTGCACTTGCATTCCGGCCGATAAGTCTAAATATTGCAGTGCACACTGCGAAGGCACCGCAGGCAAGACGACGATCGTAATCTGCAGGTGCGGCCACGCGGATTGCGGCGGGAACGCGATGGGCTCTTAGTCCGGAGTTCAAGAGATCGGCCGGTTGCGCTCCTGTCGAGGGCGCCAGCCCTCGGGGTGAAGATTTGTCCAAAGGCGGGCGCTGAAGCAAACTCGCTTTCGCAGGACGAAAGGCTTTCATTCGTCATTCTCCTGCAGTGTGGCTGAAGCCAGGGAAGAGGTATGGAAGACGATGCCTCTCCGGAATCTTCTCGATAAGTTCCCTGGAATGAACATATTGCAGTCCAGTCTGAGCGATTGAACGGCACATCACCGCCGCTGCGTTTCAGGAATCCGGTTCGAACGCCTGCGCTTCTCGCGTCTTCCTGCGCAACCGTCGTGCAATCCGCACGATGATTGAAACAGGAAAAGCGAATCAATCCGGGCCATCATGGAATCAACAAAGATGAACACAAGGAGCCATCATGACCTACAGCAGGCATTCATCCCGCTCATCGGCCGAAGTCGACGCCCGGTTGCGCGAGGCGGCCGCCCGTCATAAATTCGGAGTTCTTCATGTCCATGACCTCAAGCAGACGCTCAAGTCCAAGGGCATCGACTTCGCCCACGAATGCAAAGTCTACGATGTGTGCAATCCGCAGGCAGCCACCACGGCCTTGACCGCCGAGATGAGGGTTTCCACGGTCCTGCCCTGCCGCATCTCCGTCTTCAGCGACGGCGAAGGCTGCACGATCGCCACTGTGAAGCCAACCGATTTGTTGCGCGCAACCGGCCTCGCCGGCGTCGAAGGTCTTGCCGCCGAGATTGAAAAAGAGATCCTGGCGATGATTGACGAATCCGCCTAGCTTTTTGTGGCAAGCAACTTTACTCGATGCCCACTGCGGCCGATGCATGATGCGCTTTCCAGTACGGTCGTCGAGAGAACAGAGAGAGACAAACCGCAAACCTGCGATCGGATGCCTCTCACTGAAACACGCAACCTGCGCTGTGCGCATGGCGCCCAAACTTGATCTTCATTGCGGTTGCGAACAAAGCTAGCGGTGCTTGCGATGGTACATGCCCCAATTGAAATAGTGGCCGATGATGCATTTGACAATAAGGTGGTCGGTCGAGGCTGTTGCCCCCCAACCTGCGCCGAAGTTGATCTCCCACTTCGGTGACACAAAGAGATTCACGACAGGGAAAAATTGCTGCTGCTGATTGTGCAGCGAAACAAAGTGGCCAAACTCCCCGTAATATCCGTAATATTCGAGACCAACGTTATAGTATTTGTCCGGTTGAAACGTTAATGTAGCGGCTGGTCCGAATGTAACGCCGTGGGGTGATACATCCCGGTAATAATAATTGATCTCTTGCTGAGAAGCTCCAGGAGGAAGCGATGTTGGGTGAATCCCCCAATTCATCGTTGTGTTGACTGACCAGTACCACTTACCCAGCGTCTGGTCCACAATCGGCATGATCTGCCATGACCAGGTTGGATTGGCGTAAGCGGCGCGCGCATATCCAATCTCATTGGAAAGGCTCAGGCCCACTGGCAGGTGCCAGCTCTCCGGGGCGCGCACGCGGGGGCGGATATGATCGCCAACCCATTGAATTCCTGTTCCATTCTCCTCTTCCGTGAAGATATAGAATCCAACCTCCGACCACTTATTGATTCCCTGCGTAAGTTCGATCGTCTCGTGCTCCTGCCCCTGCGTCGGCAGCATCCCAAATTGAGTTGTCGTGCTGCCTTCGACGGTGTAATTGCTGTGGAGTTCAGTGAGCAGAGTTCCGGGAGCAATAGTTTCAGATGGGTACACCTGAATCTCATAGTTATTCTGCGCATGAAGCGCAAGAACGAACGGGAACAAAAATAATAGCAACGCGATTGTGAGTGCCCGTTTCGGGGAACACGATCCATTGGAGAATGTGACGGGTTCGGGGTTAAGGCATGGTTCTGCTGGGGAGGCAGCAACGATTGTGAAATGAGTCATTCGACCTCCGTGAAAATTCGGACGTGCACGAGGTTAAAAGGAATAATGACCAACGCGAACGGATGGGTCTCGTCCCTGCCGGCACACCCGCCCGCTCAAAAGGGGGATTCTATGACCGCTCATTAAAAAACGGCCCTTACTTTACGCTGAACACGATGACGAATGAACGGAGAAAGTTCAATCTGGCATTCCCTGGCCAACTTGCCCGCGGTCTCCCCGGAATTCTGCGCACTCAATCTCTCGCGTGGTCACCGGTAGATACTGTCTGAGGGTTGGAATCAGAATTTGCCGCGGCTGAATCTATACATTTCCATTTGCCCCGGGACTCCCCTGCTCAACACCGCTTGCGACCTCTATTAAGACGTGTACCACATCATGTCACCGGGGCGAAAGGCCGTGGCCGCAGAGGAGCACCGTATATGCGGTGTTTCAGGCTTCCATGTCCCATTCAATGCGTTCATTCCATCCCGAGCGCAATCGGGAAAGTTCACCGTCTCTGACGGGGTTCAACAAGAAGCGGGTCTAGCGCCGATAAGCCGCCTGCCCAATCGCCCTCGTCCTCAGGCAAAGGCCTTTCGCAGTGATTCAAGAGAGCGGACGTTCACCTTAACCTCAACGCGCGAGCTCAATCTGTTGATAACCGACATCAAACGATCCAGGGTGGGAGTCCCCCAGGGTCTCGATCGGCGACTAAAATCGCTGTAGAGCCATGTCTGAATTTACGCACCTGCACCTGCACACCGAATACTCCCTCCTCGACGGAGCCTGCGACGTCTACAAGCTCGTGGACCGTGTCGCGGCGATTGGGCAGAAGGCCGTCGCCATGACGGACCACGGAAACATCTATGGCGCGGTCCACTTCTTCAACGCGGCCAAGGCCAAGGGAGTCAAGCCCATCCTGGGCTGCGAGCTGTACGTGTGCAAGGCCGAGGATCATCGCGCCGAGGCGCCCAACGACCACTACAACCACCTGCTGGTGCTGGCCCAGGACGAGGAAGGCTACCGGAACCTGGTGCGGATCACCTCTGAAGCTTCGCTGCACGGCTTCTACCGCCGTCCTCGCGTAAGCAAGCGCTACCTGGCCGAGCATGCCAAGGGGCTGATCGGCTTCTCCGGCTGCCTGAGCGGTGAGCTGTGCGAGGAACTGATGGCCGGCCGGTACGACCGGGCCAAGGCTGCCGCCCAGCAGTACGAGGACATCTTTGGCCGCGGCAACTTCTACCTCGAAATTCAGGACCAGGGTCTCGAACAGGAAAAGAAGATTCAGGCCGACCTGCTCCGGCTGGAGAAAGACCTGAACATTCCGCTGGTGCTGACCAACGACTCGCATTACCTGTGCGGCGAGGACTCGCACGCGCACGACGTGATGCTGTGCGTGCAGACCGGCGCCAAGATTCACGACACCGACCGCTTCCGATTTGATGGCGACCAGTTCTTTGTGAAAAGCGCCGAAGAGATGGCACGGCTCTTCCCCGACCACCCGGGGATGATGCAGCGGACGATGGAGATTGCCGAGCGCTGCCAGTTAAAGCTGCATCCGGTGGACAATCCCTTCCCTGAGTTCGCCGTACCCGATGGGCACACCATCGATAGCTACTTCGAGCAAGTGTGCCGCGAGGGCTATAAAAAGCGCCTCGACACGGCCATCCGCGGCCTGGAAACGCGCGGCCTGTTGCGCTCGCCGCTTCACGAGTACGACGCGCGGCTGGAGCGCGAGATCGCCATTATCAAGCAGATGAAGTATTCGGGCTACTTCCTGATCGTGTGGGACTTCATCAAGTACGCCAAGGATCACGGCATCCCCGTAGGGCCGGGCCGCGGCTCCGCCGCCGGCTCGCTGGTGGCGTACGTGATGGAGATTACCAATATCGATCCGCTGCAGAACGCGCTCCTCTTCGAACGTTTCCTGAATCCCGAGCGCGTGTCCATGCCCGACATCGACGTGGACTTTTGCATGAACCGCCGCGGCGAGGTAATCGATTACGTCACGCGCAAATACGGCCGCGATCAGGTGGCACAGATCATCACGTTCAACACCATGGCGGCCAAGGCATCCATCAAGGATTGCGGCCGCGCCATGGACATGCCCTACGGCGACGTGGACCGCATCGCCAAGCTGGTTCCCTCCACCATCGGCATGACGCTCGACAAGGCGCTCGAAGAATCGCCCGACCTGCGCAAGGCCTACGAGAGTGACGCGCAGATTCACGAGCTGATCGATACCGCAAAGAAGCTCGAAGGACTGACGCGCGGCATCGGCATGCACGCGGCGGGCGTGGTGATTGCGCCGCGGCCACTTACTGAACTTGTGCCGGTGGCGAAGACGAAGAACGACGAAATCGTCACCGCCTATGACATGAAGGCCGTCGAGAAGATGGGCCTGCTGAAGATGGACTTCCTCGGGTTGACCACGCTGACGGTGATCGACGACTGCCTCAAGCTCATCGAGCAGAACCGCGGCGAAAAACTCGACATCGAGAGCATTCCGCTCAACGACGAAGAGACCTACAAGAAAGTCTTTCACTCGGCGCTGACTTCGGGAGTCTTCCAGTTTGAGTCGGGCGGAATGCGGGACGTGCTGCGCCGCTACAAGCCTGAAACGGTGGAAGACCTGACCGCGCTCAACGCGCTCTACCGGCCAGGGCCGATCCAGGGTGGCATGATCGACGACTTCATCGAGCGCAAGTGGGGCCGGCGCAAAGTTGAATACATGCTGCCGCAGCTTGAAGGCATCCTGAAAGAGACACTGGGCGTGATCGTCTACCAGGAACAGGTAATGCAGATCGCCAATATAGTCGCGAGCTACAGCCTGGGCGAAGCCGATCTGCTGCGCCGCGCCATGGGCAAGAAGAATGCCGAGGAGATGGCCAAGCAGCGCGAGCGCTTCATGAGCGGAGCTGCGGCGCTGGGCCATCCGAAGGATATCGCGGGCGAGCTCTTTGATCAGATGGAGAAATTTGCCGGCTACGGCTTCAATAAATCGCACTCGGCGGCCTATGCGCTGCTGGCCTACCAGACGGCCTACCTGAAGACACACTACCCGGTGGAGTTCATGGCGGGTCTGCTGACGTCGGAAACATCGAAGCCCGAATCAGTGGTGAAGTACATCGGCGAGTGCCGCGAGATGGGCATCGCCGTTGAGCCGCCCGATGTGCAGCTTTCAGGCGCGCAGTTCACGCCGCACGGCCAGGCGATCCGTTTTGGGTTGGCGGCGGTCAAGAACGTCGGCGGCAATGCAATCGAGTCCATCACGAAAGCGCGCGCCGAAGCCGGCGGGCGGTTCAAGAGCCTCTGGGAGTTTTGCGAGAAGGTTGACCTGCGCGTGATGAACAAGCGCGTGATCGAATCGCTCATTAAGGCGGGCGCGCTGGATGCGCTCGGCAAGCGCGGCCCGCTGATGGCGGCCGTAGACAAGGCAATCGAGCGCGCGCAGAAGACACAGAAAGACGCGGCGCAGGGGCAAACGGGTCTCTTTGGGTTGTTTGACGAAGGGCCTGCGCACGCGCGCGCTGAAGACGATCTGCCACGCGTCGCCGATTGGGAAGAAACCGAGCGCCTGGCCAATGAAAAAGAAGTGCTCGGCTTCTTCGTCTCCGGCCACCCGCTGGATAAGTACGCGGAAAAACTGCGCAACCTCAGCGGGGTTATCTCAACCGCCGAGGCGCTGGAGCGCAAGCCGCCGGAGCGCCGCTGGGGCACGCAGACCGATCCGGCCGACGAGATTCAGGTGGCAGGAATCATCCACGGACTGCGCGTGCAGAAAAGTAAGCGGGAACAGAAGCTGTATGCGCAGGCAGCGCTTGA
>JAJZNH010000954.1 GCA_021811745.1 Acidobacteriota bacterium | reverse complement strand
TCTCTGCTCTACCTGCCTCAAGGCGCTGGCCCGCATCCAGCCCTCATCGTGATCCACGAGTGGTGGGGTTTGAACGATTGGGTCAAGCAGAAGGCAGCAGGCTATGCGGCCCAGGGCTATGTGGCCCTCGCAGTTGACCTCTATCACGGCAAAGTAGCAACCGACCCTGAGCTGGCTCACGAACTCTCGCGCGGCCTGCCGCAGGACCAGGGCGTGCGCGATCTGACGTCAGCCCTCGCCTGGCTCCAGCAGCGCAAGGACGTAAACCCTCGCCGTGTTGGCGCGGTGGGCTGGTGCATGGGCGGAGGCTTCGCACTGCAGCTTGCCATCGCCGCGCCGTCGCTCCGGGCCGTGGCCATCAACTACGGCTCGCTGGCCACCGACAAGGCTGCTCTGGCCCGGATTCACGCCGCCGTCCTGGGGAACTTCGGCGGCGAAGACCGAGGCATTTCTCCGCAGTCTGTCCACGCATTTGTGGCCACCATGCAGTCGCTGGGCAAGCCTGTGAATGTCAAGATCTATCCCGATGCCGGCCATGCTTTCGAGAATCCCGGCAACACCGGTGGGTACCGTCCTGCCGATACCGCCGACGCGCTGGCGAGGATCGATCGCTTCTTTGGGGAGACACTGAAGCAGTAGGAACGTGCGTCGTACCGATCGGTACCGCAAATCAGCCTTGTAGGTGACTTAAGTAATAGAAACAAGACGACTCAGCTTGCATTCCTGCCTCGCCCGTGTTAACTCTTAAGCCAATAACTTTTTGATTGCTGCCAAGAAAATAAACTCAGGCAGGGATCGGACAGGACATTCATCGATGGCGAAGATCGGGACGACCATTCGCGCCTACAGGCTGCAAAAAGGGCTCTCGCAGGGGGATATCGAAAAGAAGACCGGCCTCTTGCGTTGCTACCTTTCGCGCGTGGAAAACGGTCACACCGTGCCCTCGCTGGACACGCTGTCAAAAATTGCCGTGGCGCTCGACCTGCCCATCGCCCAGTTTTTCGCCGACGACGCGCTGGGGCATCAGTTCAGCGCGCAAAAGCTTTCCGACGACGAGTTGCGTTTCCTCACGCAGATTCGCCGCTACTCCGCCAACCTGAATGAGAGCGACCGCAAGTTGCTGTTGGCCATGGTGAGGAAATTCGCAGCCACGGCCGCCCGCTAGGCGCAATTGTGGCGGCGATGGGTTTGCAGTGCCTCCAGCGCTCTGGCGCATGCCTCTCTAACGTGGCAATTGCGCCAGGTAAAACCCGAACAAAACCAGCAGACCCACCACCATGCCTACGGCTATCCGCAGTCTGAGCTGGAAGTCGCTGCGCGACGAGCCCAGCCGCGGAACCATCGGCATCGCAAAGAGCAGACCACAAGAGAAGCCGCCCAGGTGCGCCATGTTGTCAATGTTCAGCCCCGAGTGCACCACGAAGTTCCCGCCCCAGATGGAGAAACCAATAACCAGGTTGAGCGCGGCAAAGTAAATGACCGACTTACGCAGCCTTTTCAGTTCGTAACGCGGCACTGGGAGCCGGTTCGACTTCAGCAGGATGATCAGCGCTCCGGCAATGCCAAAAACGGCGCCGGAGGCCCCCGCGCCCGCCGGAAAGAAGATATTGCCCTCGTAGTGAATCGGCCAGAACCAGTTGACCAGCGTCGAGAGCAGGTTTCCCGCCGCGCCGGTAAGGATGTAAACCGCAATCACTCCGAATGAGCCCATCAGCGGCTCCGCCAGCAGGCCCAGGTTCCACAGGCACCACATATTCGTGGCCAGATGCAGGATGCCGACATGCAAAAACATGGCGGTAATAATGCGCCACCATTGGCCGCCGATCAGCACCGCGCCCGCGTTATTGGCGCCCCAGGCCATCAATTGCCCGACCGTCGGCGAGCCGATGCTGATTCCGTGCGCCACCATGTCAATAAAAACGGCGCAGTTGATCCCCACCAGAAGATAGGTGGCTGGCGCCGACGCCCATGTTGACCTGCGCTTGCGCGGTTGCGCCGGCGGCTGCGTGTAGTTCCCTTCCGGCGGCATGATCTCCGGCTCCGCACTCGGGGGGACAGGGCTGCGCCCGAAAGATGGTGGTACAGGGGTGCTGCTGGCCATATCATCAACTTTAAAGCATTTTTCGCCCTTGGCGGCAGTGTGTTGCGAATGCAAAAGAGGCGGTGATGATGTGCCGAGGCTCCGCACCGGCGGATTCGGCGTATCCAAGGTTGTACTCTGGTGTTTGGCCCGTGCATCCTCGGCTGGAAGATAGCCATCCCGGTGACGGGTAAATCCCTGAACAGGAGCGAATAAGTGAGCGCAGAAAAGCGGATTCGGCGGGCGTTGCTGAGCGTAACCGATAAGACTGGCCTTGTGGAATTTGCCCGGGCGCTGGCGGACTATGGCGTGGAGTTGGTTTCCACTGGCGGTACGGCCCGCACCCTGCGCGAGGCCGGCCTCGGCGTCCAGGACATCAGCGAGCTGACCGGCTTCCCTGAGATGCTCGACGGCCGAGTCAAGACCCTGCACCCGCGCGTGCACGGCGGCCTGCTCTACATCCGTGGCAACGAGGAGCACGAAGCCGCCGTGGCGGCGCATGACATCGCTCCCATTGATATGGTGGTGGTCAATCTCTACGCCTTTGAGAAGACCGCCTCGCAGCCCGGCGTGGCCTTTGGGCATCTGATCGAGAACATTGACATTGGCGGTCCATCAATGGTTCGCTCCGCCGCCAAGAACTTTCAAGATGTAGCGGTGGTAACGCGGGTGTCCGATTACCCGGCGCTCATTGAGGAACTGAAGAACCACCACGGCGCCCTGAGCCGCGAGACCCGCTGGCGGCTGGCCCGCCAGGCCTTTTCCCTCACCGCCGCATACGACTCGGCCATCGCCAACACGCTCGACCAGATCGCAGCCCGCGGCGCCGAAGCCCCTGCCCCCGATGCCGCCGCCGCACCGGACCTGGCAGCTTTTCCCTCCACCCTGCGCATCAACCTTCCGCTGGCCCAGGCGCTCCGCTACGGCGAGAATCCGCACCAGCGCGCCGCGCTCTACGCCGACGGCTCCGGCCTGGGTATCGCCGGCGCTAACCAGCTCCAGGGCAAGGAGTTGAGCTTCAACAACCTCGTCGATCTCGAAGCCTGCTGGGAGCTGGCAGGGGAGTTCGACGAGCCTATGGTGGCGATCATCAAGCATACCAACCCCTGCGGCGCGGCCACCGGCGCGACCATTCTCGATGCGTACCAGAAAGCCCTGGCCTGCGACCCGGTCTCAGCCTTCGGCTCAGTGATCGGCATCAACCGCGAGGTGGATGGAGCCGCCGCCGAAGAGATTGCCAAGCTATTCGTCGAAGCGATTGCCGCTCCGGCCTTCACGGCCGAAGCCCGCGAGTGCTTCGCGGCCAAGAAGAACCTTCGCCTGGTCGAAGTCCACGCCGCGCCACCGCGTCCGGTGGTCAAGCACGTCTCAGGCGGACTGCTGCTCCAGGACGCCGATACAGCCCGCGTCACCGAGTCCGAGCTGAAGGTCGTCACGTGGCGTCCACCCACGGCTGAGGAGATGCGCAGCCTGCTCTTCGCCTGGCGGGTCTGCAAGCATGTCAAATCCAACGCCATTGTGTACGCGCGCGACGGCCAGACGGTGGGCGTGGGCGCGGGCCAGATGAGCCGGGTTGACGCCGCCCGGTTCGGCGCGCAAAAGGCCGTGCTGCCGCTTCAGGGCTCGGTCGCCGCTTCGGATGCCTTCTTTCCCTTCCCCGACGGCCTTGAAACCGTGGCTGCGGCGGGCGCAACCGCCGTCATCCAGCCCGGTGGTTCGGTAAAGGACCAGGACGTAATCGCCGCTGCCGATAAGCTGGGCGTTGCCATGGTCTTTACCGGCATCCGTCACTTCCGGCACTGACAGCGGTTGTGCCTATCGCTTCCTTATGGCCGCACAAGCGGCAGGAGTCCGCTATTCAGGCCTTACGGGGAATTTGCGGGAAATAAGCTGGGTGCTGCCGGCAGAATCTTCTTGAGCCTTCAACCAGGAACTCCGCTTCACCCGGAAAATGAACGGCCTACAAGTTGCGGTTTTGGGAGACAAACCAAGGTTCCCGGCGGCGCTATTTGCCTTGTCCGGAATGAACGCCGCCGGGAAAATCCCTTAATTCGTTCTCCCACCGCGACAAATGACAGGTAAAATCGTCTTTAAGAAGGTAGGCAGGGTGATTCTGATCGGCTGCCTGCATTGCCGGCGAGCTCTCCGGGGCGGCCGCATCCGTCACGAAGGCTCAAAAGGTAGGTAATCCCCTAAGATCATGAGATCAAACTACACTTCGCCGCTTCTCTGGCTATCGCTCGCTGGTTCTCTCGCGTTGCTGCCGGCTGGCTGGTGCCATGCTCAAAGCGCCCCTGCCAAAAGCCTCCCGGCCCAAGATACTGCCGCCAAGCCCGGCTCGGGCGCCAAAGCACCGTCTACACCCGACGCGGGCGCAACGCAAAGCATTCCCTCGGTTGCCGATCGTGCGAAGGCGTATTTTCATGCAGCCATGGCCGGCATCTACGAGAATCAAGCCTTCTCAACGGGCGAGCCCGCCTACGTAAGGCACGCAATTGAGGAGTACAAGGCAGCCCTTGACGCCGCCCCGGACTCCGCGGAGTTGAACAACGAGCTCGCCGATCTCTATTACCGGACCGACCGCATGAGCGACGCTCAGGCCCTGGTCACCAATCTCCTCAAGAAAGATCCCAACGACGTGGATGCGCACAGGCTTCTGGGGCGCATCTACCTGCGCCAGTTGAGCGAAAACCAGAACGGCGTCTCCTCCAATTCGCCCGCGGGCAACGCTCTGGACAAGGCCATCGGCGAGTTCGAGAAGATTGTCGAACTGCAACCCGGGAACGTCCAGGACCGGATGGTTCTGGGGCAGCTTTACAACGTCAAGCATGAGCCGAAGAAGGCAGAGGCGCAGTTTCAGGCCGCCCAGGCCATCGAGCCCGACTCCGAGGATGTAGTGCTGAATCTGGCGCGCATCTATGCGGACAGCGGGAACCTCAAGCAGGCGGCCCAGGTAATCGAATCGGTCCCTGAGTCCGAACGCACCCCGCGCATGGAGTTTGCCCTGGGCGCCACCTATAACCAGTTGAAGGAGCCCAAACAAGCCATCGCCGCCTTTCACCGCGCCTCCGATATGGATCCGGAAGACCTGCGCACCTTAAACTCGCTGGCCCGGGCCCTGCTGGACAATGGCCAGCTCGACTAAGCGCTCAAGCAGTATCAGGCTCTGGCCAAAGCTGATCCACAGAACGCGGACGCGTTCATTCATATCTCCGAAATTCAGCGCCGGCAGGGAAAGTATCAGGATGCTCTGACCACCATCCGAAAAGCCATCGCGATCGATCCAAAATCGCTGGAGGCCGGCTATAACGAGGGCCTGCTGCTGGACGTGCTGGGGCAGTTCCAGCAGGCCACCGCGGTCTATCAGCACATGGTGGGTCTCACCTCGCACGCTAACGGCGCCTATACTCCCCAGGAGAAAAATAACCGGGGCATCTTCCTCGACCGCCTTGGGGCGATCTATCACGAGCAAAACAAGACCGACCTCGCGATCGCCGCCTATCAGAAGCTGATTGCAATGGGTGGCGATCAGGCCCTGCGCGGTTACCAGGGCGAGATCGATACGTATCGCGACGCCAAGGAATATGACAAAGTGATCGCGGTGGCCCAGCAGGCAGTCGCGGCCTATCCGAAGAACCTCGACGTGAAATTGATGTTGGCGGGTGAACTCGCTGACTTGGGCAAACCCGAAGAGGGTATCAACCTCGCCAAAGGCCAGCTCGACAAATCCCCCAGTGACAACCGCGCCGTATGGCTGTCACTTGCCCAGATGTACATCCGCTTGCACCGCTGGAAGGATGCCGAGCAAGCCATCAAGAAGGCCGAGCCGCTTTGCACCAAGAAGGATGACCGCGTTTCGCTGCTCTTTGTACAGGGCGAGCTGGCCGAACGCCAAAAGCACTATGGGCCGGCTGAAAGCTATTTCCGTCAGGTTCTG
>JAJZNH010000121.1:4176-6035 GCA_021811745.1 Acidobacteriota bacterium | reverse complement strand
CCGGCTGGCAGCCAGCGGCGATTACGCCGGTAGCATGCGCCAGTGACGGCTTCATTGCCACGCCTTCGCTGGTCGCGCCCACGATCACTACGGCGCCCGGCATCTTTGTAGCGGGAACGGCGGCCGGGCCCAAGGATATCGTGGACACCATCGCAGAGGCAGGCGCAGCGGCGATGCAAGCCAGCCAATACCTTCACCAGAAGCACTCCGCCATCCTGGTTGCCTGAGGCGTGCATCCAGTGAATGAGTTCCAGGGAATGAGCTAAAGAGGAATGGCATGAGCAACAGCGACGAACTTCGGGCCAAGCACTACAACGAGCAGGAGCCACGACCCTGCGGCGAGGCGGAGTGCGATGAGGAAGCGCACACGCAGCAGCAGATTGCGCTCGCAGGTTGGCAAGCAGGCAACCGGCTCCGCGCGGACGGCGAAGAAGATCCTCTGCGCATCGGCGTGTATATCTGCCGCTGCGGAGGCAACATCTCTGACGTTGTCGATGTAGAACGCGTGGCCGAGACCGTGCGCTTGATTCCGGGCGTCACCATCGCCAAGGTTCACACCTTTGTGTGCTCCGATCCAGGGCAGCACATGATCAGTAACGACATCCTGGAAGAAAATCTCGACCGGGTTGTGGTGGCATCCTGCACTCCCTTCCTCCACGAGCAGACATTTCGCGGCGCGGTTGCACGCGGCGGCATGAATCCCTATCTCTACGAACACGTCAACATTCGAGAGCAGGCATCATGGGCTCACAAGCACGATCCCGAAGGCGCAACAGCCAAAGCAATCCGCATGATTGCGGGCGCGGTAGGCAAGCTGCGCTATGCTCAGCCCCTTGAGCAGATCAAGCTTCCCAACCATCGTCGCGCTCTGGTCATCGGCGGCGGACTCGCCGGCATGAAAGCCGCGGCCGATCTAGCCTCCCGAGGTATCAAGGTGCTGCTGGTCGAGGCTGGCACAAGGCTGGGAGGACACCTCAACCAATGGGGAAAGGTCTATCCGAGCGAGCGCACTGCCGCGGAGTTGGTCGCGGAGCTGACGCAGCGCGTTCAGCATGATCCCAATATCAAAGTGCTTCTCAACTCCAGGGTTACTGCGGTCAGCGGATTCATCGGCAACTTCAAGACGGCCATTGAGTCGCGGCATCACTCCGCAAGCATGCAGTCACGGGCCGAAGTTACTGTGGGCGCCATCATTATGGCTACGGGCTTTCGTCCATACGTTCCGCGCGACGGTGAGCTTCTTTACCACAGTCAGCCCTGCGTACTAACCATGCCGGAGTTTATTCAGCTTCTGAGCAGCGTAAGTCCCGACACAAAGAAGCTCACTTACCATCAACAGGCCATTCGCAAGATAGCTTTTCTGCACTGCGTAGGCAGCCGCCAATTGGACGGCGTGCATGAGCCCGGAGCTAATGGGCGACTGAACACTTACTGCTCACGCACCTGTTGCACAACCATCTTGCAGCAGGCGCTCGCTGTGCGTAGGCGATTTCCTGATGTTGAGGTCTTCGATTTCAATCAGGATATCCGCACTTACGGACGCGGTGAAGAAAACTACTACAGTGAAGCCAGCAAGGCCGGGGTTGTCTTCTTCCGCTATAACGGCGAAGAGCCGCCGCAGGTGCATCGCACTCCATCGCGGCGCATTAGCAATGGCGCGCTCACAGTTACTGTGAAGGATGCTCTCACGTGGGGCCAGGAACTTGAAGTCGCTGTGGACATGGTTGTGCTCGGAACCGGCATGATGCCCGGGCAAATCGAGGACCTCATCGGGCAGATGAAATTGGCCACCGGCGAAGACGGCTTCCTGCAGGAAGTGCATCCCAAGCTGCGCCCCGTAGAAGTTGCGGTAAATGGAG
>JAJZNH010000121.1:0-4166 GCA_021811745.1 Acidobacteriota bacterium | reverse complement strand
CGCGCAAGGGCCCATGAACATTACTGAGACCCTCGCCGCCGCGGGAGCTGCAGCCGTGAAAGCCACGGCCATGTTTGCCAAAGAAGATGTCGAAGTGCACCCTTATGTGGCGCAAGTAGATCCTGCGCTCTGTCATGGAGAGGCGCAGTGCGTGACGCAGTGCGCGTATGAAGGCGCGCTCAAGCTCGTGGAAATGGAAGTTGACGGGGAAATTGTCAGCCGTGCTGAAGTAAATGCCGGCCTTTGCGTTGGCTGCGGAGCGTGCGTGGCCGTATGCCCACATCGTGCGATTAACCTGAACGGCTGGCGCCTGGACCAGTTTGAAGCGATGGTCGAAGGCATCGCGACCGATCTTCCCCAACCGCCTTGTGCGTCAGAACTGGTCAGCATCCATTGACAGCGTAACCGTGGCCAGAGAGGAAATACGAGATGGCAATGAAGACACTCACCACAGAACAGAAACAGGCACTGGCGGCGTTGCGCGCCTCTCTCGGCGGCATCAGCGAGCAAAAGCGGCAGGCGAAGAAGCATCTGCTTGCCGCGCGCCAGGCAATCCACAAGCTTCTTGCAGCGCATCCAGCCACCATTCCCCAGATCGCAGATGCTCTCCAGATGCCCTCCGATGAAGCGCTCTGGCACGTAACTGGCATGCGCAAATACGGCAAAGTCATCGAGAGCGGCGAGGAGGACGATTATCCGCTCTATGCACTGGCGGTGCGGGAAGAAGAGCCGGCGGCCGCTCACTAGCGCCGGGACAGGAGACACTTTGACACGCATTGTGAATACATCCCTGATGCGGAAGATCAAGAAGCACGGCGCGGGCCGCAATCTCGACGTAAGCGCCTGCTTCAACTGCGGCAACTGCACTGCGGTGTGCCCACTGGCAGCGGACTCCGGCGGCTTTCCGCGGCGCGTGATTCGCATGGCGCAGGTGGGCATGGAGCAGGAATTGCTCGCCAGTGAAGAACTATGGCGCTGCTACGCCTGCGGCGAATGCACACAGACCTGCCCCCGTCAGGCGGATCCGGCCGCATTCATGGCCGCCGCACGTAGCTATGCTATCGCGGGCTACGATTTTACTGGACTGGCGGCACTGGCGAATCGCTCGGCGCTCGGCAACTTGGCGGTCTTCGCAGTCTTCTCCGCTGTATTTTCTGCGTTGCTGCTCAGCAGGATGAATCCCGGCCACCCGAATTTTCCGCTCTTTGATTTCCTTCCCGGAGAATGGATCCATCAGATCGGCGTGGCTTTGTTTGTCGTAGTCGGCCTTAGCATGTTTTCGGGCATTGCGTCGATGACCTGGCGCATCTGGCGGCAGAGCCGCAGCCAGGGCGCCACGCTCCATTTTGCAGCCTTGCCGGGAGCTGTCTTTTCCGCTCTTTCAGATGCGCTCTTCCATCGCCGATTCCAGCAATGTGAAGCCGAATCTGATGCCGAAGTACTTGCAGCGCAGCCGTGGTATCTGCGCCCGTGGCTTGTGCACGCTTCCGTCATGGGCGGCTTTCTGGCCATGCTACTGGCCACCACGCTCGACTTCCTTCTAAAGCCCATCGGCTCTACGGTTCCGCCGTGGTATCCCATGCGTATTCTGGGTACCGCAGGCGGCATTGTCTGCCTCTACGGTCTGTCTATCGTGCTGTTACGGCGTGCGCAGGGCAAGGAGCACCCTTACAAAAAGAGCAGCTTCGCCGACTGGTTCTTTCCGGTCCTGCTCACCGTAACCGTCCTTACTGGGATTTTGAGTGAGCTGATTGTGTATCTGCCGTCCCCTACAACCTTTGGCCACGTAGTCTTCTTTGCCCATGTGGTGCTGGCCATGGACCTGGTGGCTCTACTGCCGCTCACCAAGTTTGCGCATGTGCTCTATCGCACGCTGGCTCTAGCGCTATTCGCCTGGCGTCACGCTCCCGCCGCGGCGGCCGCTTCAGTTGGCGTTGAAGCATAGTCAGACCGTTTCTGCCTTGAAAGGAAGCACCATCATGATCACCGCATCAAACGACGTCGAACTCCAAAGCACGATTCAACAACTCGTCGAACGCGTCGACGCACTTGAGAAATCCGCCGGCAACAACCGGCTCTCAATCGGCGTAATGAGCGGCAATCTCGACACAACCATCGCCGCCTTCATCATTGCCATGGGCGCCGTGGCATACGACATCGAGGTGGACATGTTCTTCACCTTCTGGGCCACCGCGGCTTTGCGCGATCCCAAAAAGTCGCCGCCGAAGGGATTCTTGGACAAGATGTTCGGATGGATGCTTCCACGCAGTTCGCAGGCATTACCGCTCTCGAAGATGCAGATGGCAGGCATGGGTCCAAGGATGATTCGCTCTGTCATGAAGGCGCGTGGCGTCAAGTCACTTGAAGAGCTGATGAAAGAAGCTGCCGAGTTTGGGGTGCGCATCCACGTGTGCGAAATGTCGATGGGCGTGATGGGGCTCAAAGAGGGAGAGATGATCGACTACCCGAACCTGGATTACGTCGGTGTCGGCTCATTTATCCAGATGATCAGCGAATCCAAGCAGGTCCTCTTCCTTTAGACGATCCCTTAGCAGCCTGTGATGTAAGGATCAATCTTGAGGCATCGTCTTGAATGATCTGGGAATAATGGAGCCGCTGCAGCTCGTTTTGCTCTTGCCGATCCAACTTGAGACTCCTGAACTGCTTCGCGTATTTGAGTGCAAAAATAGTCAGCGGAGATTGGGATAGGAGCGATAGGTTTCGATTGAGGAAGTCAGCGGAGTGCCGGGCACCGATGAGACTTTCAGCAGTACCTCGAAGTATGGGATTTCGTGTACATGCAACATCTTTGCGAAATGAGACAGCTGGTATTCCGATAAAAGAAAATCACCCGCAGCTTCCGTGGCTTCAGCATTCGTGCCTTCGATCAGCAGGACAACTCCATTGTGGTCAGGGTTGGGCAGATATGCGACTACGCAGTATTCATCAGATTGGGTTTGCTTATAAATTGGCCGTTCCCCAGCGGCAGGCGCCCGATTCGCCACGGCAATCGACCCGTCGTTGTCAAAAATCGTCACAAAATTCATGCGGCTTTCAAAGAGATCGTCCCAGGGATTCGACAGACTACCGCCAATCAGAATGACATTGTCCCGTTTGGTCAGATCAGGCATATAGTCGCGGGCGCTATACAGATGAATATTTCTGCTCAGCGGGTCCAATGCCAGAAATCTCCGGGCCAACTTGAATTCGTCCTGACTTCCGAGATTCCAGAGAGCTATTCTGCTCACCGTGTGCTCTATCTCCGGTTTCAGATCCTGTTGATGAATCCGCGCGATATAGCTCCTGTTGAGGTATTCGTCGAATGGAAACCGCTTTTTGTCGACATCCTGCAGCAGACCAAAGGAGGCATCGGCGAGCACCACATCCGTGTCCGGCCTGGCTTTCAGAATTTCGTCCCAAAAAAGCGCAACTGAAGGCTTATCCCGCCATCCATATAATTCCCGATTTAAAGCGGAATACCGGCTCCAAAAGTAAACGCAATAGAAGGAAACAATTGCAAACATCACCCCGCCGATCAACAGGACGCCAAGCATCCACTGCCGTTGACCGGGTGTTCGCGCAGCCAGAGCGTCTTGCGGATCAGGAATTGGCGTCACGGCAGGGCGCGGAGGTTCGGCTTCGATAGTCGGCGCAACGATTCGTGGTCTGAATATGGGGATGTAGTTCCAGCGCGGGATTTCCACAACCAGCGTCTCACGCTGGCCTTCCGTCTCAAAGTACGCCTCGATACGCTTGCGCAATTCGCTTACGCTCGTACGGACAATATTGTCGACGCTGGTATCGTAGCCCTCGGGGCGTCCGAAAACTTCGACGCCGATCTTCTGTTCATGGATCTTGCCGCCGTCATCATTCAGCGAGCACTTGCCAAGATACCGCAGAAGCTCCTGCAAGCGGGTTGCGCGCTTCAAATGCACGCTAGCCGCGATCCGCTCCAGCAGCGCCAGACGCTCTTTCGAATCGATCAATTCTCTTTCCTGGGGGATCGGTCCATTCATGGTTCTTACCCGACCTTCACGGCTCGCACCCCGCAAAGAAACCATTGTGCAGTTTGCTCATCATCATCACCGACGAGCCCCACCTTCTTGACTGTAGGGACTTGCGCCATCGGACAGATTTTCCGTGTGCTCAGTTTAGGCGGGACCTCC
>JAJZNH010000165.1 GCA_021811745.1 Acidobacteriota bacterium | reverse complement strand
TTAGCGGGTTCGGCGCACTCTTCGTGGTCGTCTTCTTAAGCTTCACATGGATTGCCGGTGACCCGCGCATTCGTGGCGACGAACGCGAGACGCATCGCCGCGACCATGCCCACTACGTGGCGTACCGCATGCTCCTTTATGGCTTCTCTTCCGTTTTGCTCTATTATTTCGTCGCGATTCCCATCGCCCGCGTTTTCCTGGAAGCCAATCCGTCCGCGCTGCTCCTGCGTGTGGTCCTGTCAGGGTCCCTTCGGCAGGTATTCCTGATCCTGGCAATCTGCTTTCTCTTCGCCTCTTTACCGCAGGCCGTCCTGCTCTGGACCGAACCCGACATGGAGCCCGAGCGGCAACAAATTAGCTGATCACGGCGACCTTGGCCCGCTTCCCCAGCCGCACCACAATTCGCGCCGGCAGCGCTCCAATTGGAACCACGACTCCCGGTGCTGTCTCCCCATCCAGCTTCACGGCCTTCTCGGCTACTTTGCGGTTTGCCTCTGCGCCGCTCGCCGCGAGCCCGATTTGCACCAGAAGCTTCGGTAGCCGGATCTGCGAAGTGCCATCGGGCCCCGCCACATCGGCATAGGCCACGCTGACCTCTTCCAGATCTTCCGCCGTCTCCTTCTGTTGGAACATCCGCGCCCAGTTTTCGTCCGCGCTGACAGCCGCTGCCTCGCCGTTGAAGCCCGCGGTAATCGTCCGTGCCAGGCGCTTTTTCACATCCATCGGATGCTGCGCGCCGGAGGCTACGTCCCGCTGGAGCGCGTCGATTTCCGACTGCCTCAAATCTGTCAGCAGCGCCCAATACTTCCACATCAGCTCGTCGCTGATGCTCATGAGCTTGCCGTACATTTCGCTGGCCGGCTCGTTGATGCCGATGGCGTTGTTCAGCGACTTCGACATTTTCTGCACGCCGTCGAGGCCTTCGAGGATCGGCGTCATCAGGATGATCTGCGGCTTCTGGCCGTAGTGGCGCTGCAACTCGCGCCCGCAGCCCAGGTTGAAGCGCTGATCCGTGCCGCCCAGCTCCACGTCGCACTGCAGCGCCACTGAGTCGTAGCCCTGCATCACCGGGTAGAGCAGCTCGTGCAGGCTGATGGGCTGCTCGGCCTGGAAGCGCTTGTGAAACTCGTCGCGCTCCAGCATCTGCGAGACCGTAAAGTGCGCCGTCAGCCGGATGGTGCCCTCGTAGTCGAGCTTTCCGAGCCACTCCGAGTTGTAGCGGACTTCGGTCTTTGCGGCGTCGAGGATGCGGAAGACCTGCTCCTTATACGTCTCCGCATTCGCCTCAATCTGCTCGCGCGTCAGCGGCTTGCGCGTCACGTTGCGGCCCGTGGGGTCTCCGATGAGCGAGGTAAAGTCGCCCACTAGAAAGATGACCGTGTGCCCAAGCTGCTGAAAGTGGCGCAGCTTGCGCATCAGTACGGTGTGGCCCAGGTGCAGGTCGGGCGCCGTGGGGTCGAATCCCGCCTTTACGCGCAGCGGACGGCCCGTCTTGCGGCTCTCTTCAAGGCGCTCGCGCAAATCGCTTACGCGAATGATCTCCGCTGCGCCCTTCTGCAACAGATCCAATTGTTCATCGACAGGTTTGAACGTGCTCATGCCGCTCTTCAGTATAAAGTCCGGGGTCGAGGGCAATCACAGCGCCACCCGCGCCTCAAGCGCAAGCAGCCAGCCGAGCGGCGCCTCACTCCGGCACCGCTCGCGCCACTGCTATCGCCCTTGCTCAGACCGCGTCAATCGCCCGTGCCGCCGCATCCACCGCCTCGGCAATCTTGCTCACCTGCTCAGGCGTCAGGTTTCCCCGCTCCAGCCGCATCCGCAGCGCATAGCGCAGGTTCATTACCGCCCTCTCGATCTGCGGTGAGCGCCCGCGCCCGAAGTGGTGTCCCGCCTCCTCGATCCGTCCGAAGATCGCCTTCACCTCCACGCGATGGGCCTTCAGATACTCCTTGCCTTGCTCGGTCGCTTCGTAGAGCTTCTTGTTTCCCTCGGTGGCCGTAACCACCGCCAGCCCTTCTTCTTCGAGCAGCGTCAGCGTCGGATACACTACCCCTGGACTTGGGGAATAGCCGCCCGCCAGCCGCTCCTCAATCGCCTTCATGATCTCGTAGCCGTAGCTGGGTTTATCGGCGATCAGTTGCAGCATCACCAGCCGCAGTTGGCCGGCGTCGAAGAACCGTTCCCGGCCTCCGCCAAACCCACGCAACGGCCCGCCCCATCCGCGGCCAAATCCGCCATGGCGGAAGCGGTGCCGCTCCCCGCCCTCACAATACTCACCGTGCATTTCACCAAACTGTCGAAACATCGGTTTTCCTCCGATCCATTCAAGATATATCTTAAGATATATTGAAACTGTATCGATGTCAATCTCCCTTTGCCGGATTTGTCGTCTCTGTTCTCCGGTCTCCTCACATCCGTTCCGCCCTCCCGCTATAATTGGACTCATGTACCGGCCTGCCCAAAGCATCTATCCCATCACGCATGGTCTTTGCTCCCGCGCGACTCGAGCCGCGGCTTCTGCCGCCTAGACCTCCGTCCCACCTCATCCCGAAAATTCAGTTTTCAGTTGCCAGAAGTCAGTCGTGAGCCTGTGCGTTCCCGCTGCCAACGGCTGGTGATCTCACCTCGCTGATTCACCGTTAACCAAAAACCGATTGCCAATCTCTGTTCTCTGATCTCTGATCTCTGTATTCTGGAGTCACCATGGAAGAGTTTTCCCGCATTCAGCGTCTCCCGCCCTACGTCTTTAACATCACCGGCGACATGAAGATGGCCGCGCGCCGCCGCGGCGAAGACATTATCGACTTCGGGATGGGCAACCCCGATGGCCCCACGCCAAAGCACATCGTCGACAAAATGGTCGAGGCTGCTCTTAAGCCGCCCACGCACCGCTACTCCGTCTCGCGCGGTCTGCCCCGGCTGCGCAAGGCCATCTGCAACTGGTACCAGTCCCGCTACGACGTCTCGCTCGACCCCGACTCCGAGGCCATCGTGACCATCGGCTCCAAGGAGGGCATCGCTCATCTCTGTCTGGCCATCCTCGACTCGCGCGACACAGTACTTGTTCCCAATCCCTCCTATCCGATCCATATATATGGTCCTGTCATCGCCGGCTCACACATTGTGAGCGTTCCAGTCCACGACCAGGACCAGTTTCTCGCGCAGCTTGAAGACCTTATCCCGCGCATGACCCCGCGCCCCAAGGCTCTCATCGTCAACTTTCCATCGAACCCGACGACCGCATGCGTCGAGCTGCCCTTTCTCGCCCGCCTCGTGGAATTGGCCCGCGAGTACGGCTTCCATCTCATCCACGACATCGCCTATGCCGACATCGCATTCGACGGCTACAAACCGCCCAGCGTGCTTCAGGTTCCCGGCGCCAAAGATGTGGCCGTCGAGTTCTTCACCCTATCCAAGAGCTACAACATGCCTGGCTGGCGGGTAGGTTTCATGGTCGGGAACCGGCGTCTGGTCGCTGCTCTGGCGCGTCTGAAGAGTTATTTTGATTACGGGATTTTCACGCCCATTCAGGTGGCGTCGATTGCAGCCCTGGAGGGGCCGCAGGACTGCGTACGCGAGATCGCCGAGATCTACCGCCGCCGCCGCGATGTCCTGGTCGACGGCCTCAACAAGCTCGGCTGGACCGTGGCCAAGCCCAAGGCCACCATGTTCGTCTGGGCCCAGATCCCCGAGGCCTACCGCGAACTCAGGTCGCTTGAGTTCTCCAAGCTCCTGCTGACAGAGGCCAAGACAGCGGTATCGCCGGGAATCGGTTTTGGCGACCACGGCGACCACCACGTCCGTTTTGCGCTGATCGAGAACGAAGAACGCACTCGCCAGGCCCTGCGCGGCATCAAGCAGATGCTGGCCAAAGGCGTCGTGACTGCGTAGCGATGCACCGCAGCCGCGCCATGACAGCCAGCAGTGCATGCTAAGAACTACGCGGTGGCGGCAAAAACCGGGCCAGTTCCACGGCAGTTTAGATGGCCGCGAAGCTGTGCAGGCCGGTGGCTGACGGCAAAAGGTACGCCGGTTCGCGCAGATAAAGGAGGCGGCGCGCAGATGGAGATTGTTCAACTGTATTTCGGCGCCGGGCGCCCATACCGGCTGCCGGCGCACCGGCAGCCATCAGGACGAGATGATAACGCGCGGGGATCGCTGAGCGCCAAAGAGCAAGAGTCTCCCAGATAGCTTCTCGTTCTACTTTCTCCCCGCCAGCACCCTCAGAAACTGACGCCCATCCATGTGATATTTGAATGCCTTGCGGCCATCGATAAAAACAACGGGCACCTCTTCGTTATACTTCTGCCGCAATTGGGGATCGGCATCGATATCCACCTCGCGCCAACAGAAGTCGGCCCGGCTCTGAAGTTGCGTGAGTGTCGCCTTGACTACATCGCAAAGATGACAGCCCCCGCGCGAATACACAACCACCTCATGCATAGAGCGATTATATTTGGATGTCTATCGCATCGCGGGTTGTACTGTTTCTGAGTCTGCGCATTCGGCGTTTGTCGCTGGCTGCCTTCAAGAAGCGCCTGAAGCGATTGAGGCAATCAGCGCCTGACTCGACAAATGCTCCACCATCGTCCATATTTGTTTCTAATGGCGGCAAAGATCAAGCGCATCGGCATTCTCACGGCTGGCGGCGACAGCCCCGGCCTAAATGCAGCCATCCGTGGCGTGGGCAAAGCCGCGCTTGGCTACTACGGCTGGGAGATCGTCGGTTTTCGCGACGGCTTTCGTGGCCTGGTCGAGAACCGGCGGATCAATCTGGACCGCGCCGCTCTTTCCGGTATTCTCACCGTCGGCGGTACGATCCTCGGCACCAGCCGCGACAAGCCACACCGCATGGTAATGAACGGCGAAACCAGAGACATGACCGGCGCGATCCGGGACAATCTCAAGAAGTGGGGAATCGATTGCGTCGTCTGCCTTGGGGGAGGCGGGACAGCGAAGAACGCTCTGCGCTTGCACCGGGCGGGCATCAACGTGATTACCTTGCCTAAAACCATCGACAACGACGTAGCCATGACCGACGCCACTTTTGGGTATGCAACCGCTTTGGACATCGCTACCGACGCGATCGATCGCTTGCACAGTACCGCTCACAGCCACCATCGCATTGTCGTAGCCGAGATCATGGGTCACCGCGCCGGTTGGCTGGCGCTGGGCGCAGGGCTGGCGGGCGGCGCGGATGTCGTCCTCATTCCCGAAATTCCGTACGACGTAGAGAAGATCGCCAATGCCATTCGCCAACGCAGCAAGCAAGGAAGAAACTTTAGCATCGTTGCCGTAGCCGAGGGCGCGATGAGCCGCGATGATGCGCGTATCTATGACGGTGCCGAGAAGAAACTGGAGCGCACCAAGACGTTGAACGGCAAGATTGATGCCAAGCAAGAAATAGCCGCGCTTGATGCGCGGCATCAGGGCAACACGATGCGCCTCGCCAAACAACTCGAGGAGCTTACGTACCTCGAATCGCGTGTGACGATTCTTGGCTACGTGCAGCGCGGCGGCACACCGTGCGCGGCAGATCGCATTCTCGCCACTCGCCTTGGCACCGCATGCGCCGATCTGATCAACGAGGGGAAGTTTGGCATGATGGTGGCAGCCCGCGGCGACGGAACGGAACCGGTGCCGCTGGATGAAGTGGCAGGCAAGCGAAAGTCAGTTCCGCGCGACCACTCCTGGATTGAGACAGCCCGCAAGTTGGGAACTTGCCTCGGCAACTGAGGTGAATAATTCGTGCATGCGGATGCCCTGACGGAGTGGCGAAACGCCTGATACCGCACTGGAATCTGTTCATCGTTTCCGTGAGCTTCGACAAACAGCTGCAAAAGCACCCTTCCGCGACTTCGCCGTACGGGAGACCGCGGCGCGCCGCAAGAGCGGCATCATCCCGCGCATTGCCGCCTCAAGTCCTTGCCGGCTGCTATACATGGCGAATCTGCAGCCCAGAGTAGCTTGCGTTGGCGCTTGCTCATCCCGGCGCAATCCCTCGAGCACGCCCGTGTCCATGTGTGAGGTACAGAAAC
>JAJZNH010000823.1 GCA_021811745.1 Acidobacteriota bacterium | reverse complement strand
CCGACGCTGGGATTGGTGGGAACATTGCTGTACTGGTAGTAGGCCGAGGCGATCCATGATCCCTTGGTGTAGGTGTAAATGATGGCGTGCATGGTGCTGTTGTTCTGCACCGGGGTCGCTGCCGTCCGATAGGCTGTTTGGCCGAGGTTGCCCATGCCGTCGTAGACCAAGGTATTGGCGCCCTTCGTGTAGGTGAGCGAACCGCTGAGCCAGGAGTATCGGTCCGAGTAGTAACCGTCGTTCCAACTGAAGGACGCGGTGAGGTATTTGCCGAGGGGCTGATTGACCTGGATGCCGCGATTGACGGCATTTTCCTGGGCCCACAACAGGCCGCGCTCGATGTTGAAGTTCTGGAAGGTGAAGGTGGACTCGGCGCCCATGAGCGTGGGCAGAGCACCGATCTCCCAGGTTGTCGTCTTGCCTGTCGCCAGCTTCAGAAAGGCGACCGGAACCGGCCCGTAAAATTGCTTGACGGTGTTTTGCGCGTCAACAAACGGCGCGCCCAGGGTGGGTATGGTGTATATGCCGGCTTGGACGAAATACTGGACCTTACCGTCGGCCTTTTGCACAAAGATTTCGCCGTTACTCAGGGTGGCCTGCTTGGTATCGTCGCCGGGCATGGGGTTGTTCTGTCCCTGCGCATATCCGGTCAGGATTCCGTTCACAGAAAGCTTGCCGAATGGGCCGGCATCAAAGACCGCCGGAGGAAGCCATTGCAGCGGGCCGGTAAGAACAAAGGTGGATAGGGGGGCAGGAGCCGCCGGAGCGGCGGGGGCGGGCGCCGCCGGAGCGGGGGAAGCAGGTGTTTGCGCGCAGACGGTGAGAGCCATGGTTAACGTGGTACCGGCCAAAGCTGCCAAAATGCGATTCACTTTCAAATACATCGGCACTTTTCCTCCCAGAAGGATGTGAAGTTGTAGGACACGGGATGCAACCGTCCATTTCTGTGTGCACAAAACGTGCGCAATTTGCCGGCATGGAGCCATCGCACACTGCAGGAATTCCACGTGCTTCTCGGTCAGACAGGCGATCGTGTCTGTGCTGTTTAAGGCCGTTCGAAGTCACACTGGCTGTCCTCAGTAACGCAAACAGTGCATAAAGAATCCGTGAGAAACAAAGAAAGATTCCGGGGCAGCCGATTATGCAAACCTGCGCGCGTTGTCGCCTGTCGAGTTAAGGGTTTTCGGCGAATAAGAATTTAGCTGACGAGGAAGATCTGTTTGAGCGGGCATCAGGAATGCATAAAGAAGCGCCAGCGATTTTTTCGGATGAGGAGGGATGCGAACCTGGCTCATTCTCTCGAGTATGCTTCCATTAGAAGGACTTCCGTCTTTGGGTGAACGCAAAGGATCGAGCCGGTTTGTCTGGCAACTTTATTTCCGTGCGGTCTGCGCTGGCGCCACGTCGGTGGCGCGGTTCCGGACATCGCGTGCTGCTTTTCGCGCTGGAATCGGCGCTTGGAGTGGTCGCCGTTCTCCTGGTTGCTGCCCTGGCGCGCTGGTCGCAATGGCTGTTGCCGGTGGAGGTTCTGCTTTTTCTGCTGATCGTGGTTTCCATTGCGCTGCTGAGCGGATTCTGGCAGGCGGTCATTGTTTCGTTGTCGGCGGTGATCGCGCAGGCCGGCTTTTCATTCCGGCAAAATGAGTTTGACCAGCGGGCGCACACCGTTACCTTACTGGTGTTCGTTGTGGTGGCCTTGATCGTAAGCCGGCTGTCGGCGCGGGTCACAGGTCACGCGCAGGAAGCTGAGTCCTGGGGCGGCCAGATGCACGACCTTTACGAGTTCACGCGGCAGACGCTGCAGATGAACCTGCACGTGGAACCGGGGCCCCAGGTAGTGGAACTGATTCACGAGATCTTCGCGCTGGAAGCGGTGGCGCTGTTCGATGCGGATCTGCACCAGGTCTACCAGGCCGGGTACTGGAACAGCGACCCCCAGGAGATGGCGCAGAACGTGTACTACTTTGAAACCAGCGACGACGATCCGGAGACGGGTGTGGGGCGCCGCGTCTTGCGGCTGGGGACCGTGCCGGTGGGCAGCCTGGTGGTGCGCGGCGACACCAGCCCGCTGACCAACAACGCCATCGCGTCGCTGATCGCCATCACTTTCGACCGCTATCGCGCCTTCGCCAACGAGAGCCGCATCGAGACCGAGCGGCGCACCGAGCAGTTGCGGGCGACGGTGCTCGACGGGCTGGCGCATGCGTACAAGACGCCGCTGACGGCGATCCGCGCCGCCAGTACCGGGCTGGCGGAGATGGGCAGGCTTTCGCCGGGACAGGCGGAGCTGGTGAGCCTGATCAACGAGCAGACGGACGCGCTGAATGAGCTGACCACGCGCTTGCTGCAGACGGCGCGGCTCGACAGCGGCGAAATGACCATCCACGCCGCGCCGGTGAGCGTGAGCGCGATTGTGGAAGAGGTGCTGCTGACGCTCAAGGACCGGCTGGCGAGCATGAAGGTGCGGGTCGAGATCGAAGACGAAAACCTGGTGCTGAACTGCGACCGCAGGTTGCTGGCGATGCTGCTGATGCAGTATGTGGACAATGCCTGCAAGTACTCGATCCTGGGAACGACGATCACGGTTCGCGTGGCGGTGACGAAAGCGGAGGCGGTCTTTTCGGTGCATAGCTACGGATCGGTCATTCCGGTGGCAGACCGGGAACGCATCTTCGAGCGCTATTATCGTTCTTCCAAGGCATCGAATCGCGCTTCGGGAACCGGGATCGGATTGTCGGTGGCCAGGCGGGTGGCGCAGGTGCACGGCGGGCACGTCTGGGTGACGAGCGGCGAAGAAGAAGGCACCACGTTTTATGCGGCTATTCCCACGACAGCACGTTCGGCCGCGGCTTCGAAAGGAAATGCACAATGAATCAGACAGCGATACGCATTCTGGTGGTGGATGACGAACCGGCGATCCGGCGGGCGCTGCGGCCGCCGCTGATGGAGTTGGGCTTCCAGGTGTCGGAGGCCTCGCGCGGCGAAGAGGCATTGCTGGCGCTGCGCGCGAATCCCTACGACGCGGTGCTGCTGGACGTAAACATGCCGGGCATTGGCGGGATTGAAACCCTGCGGCGCATTCGCAGCTTTGCGCCGCGGCTGCCGGTGCTGGTGCTCACGGTGCGCGACCAGGAAGAGGACAAGGTGGAGGCGCTGGATATGGGCGCCGACGACTACATCACCAAGCCCTTCAGCACCCGCGAACTGATCGCGCGCATTCGCTCGGCGGTTCGGCGGGTGCACGCCCCGGTTCGCGCCGAGGACGCGCCCATCGAGATCGGCGAGATCCATCTCGATCCGGTGAAACGCAGAGTCACCAAGCGCGGCGAGCCCATCAAGCTGACCCGCAAGGAGTTCGATATTCTGCATTGCCTGATGAACCGCGCCGGACGTGTGGTGACCTATGCCAAGCTGCTGACGGCGGTGTGGGGCGCCGAGTCCCGCGAGGAGGTCGAGTATCTACGCACGTTTGTGCGGCAGCTAAGAAAGAAGATGGAAGACGACCCCTCAAACCCTGTTTATCTGCTGACCGACGTGTCGGTGGGCTATCGATTTGCGGACGCGCAGATGCTGAAGGAAGCGGGGATCGAGAAAGCCAAGGAACAAACCGGCGAGCAAGCAGATCCCTGGACATAGGGGCCAGGAATCCGGCAAGTTGACGAACCCGGCTTACGAGATCGGTTTCAGGGGCCTTTACACAATCCTTAGTTCCCGCCGCGAAAATCCCGGTACATTAGAACCAGTCTCTCGATTGGAGCCAGCTACCGCATGGGTTATCACGAGCCTCTGGAACCAGGACAGCAGCTCGACACCTACCGCATCGACTCCCAGGTCGCTGCCAGCGGGATGGCCACCATTTATCGCGCCGTCGACCTGCGCGATAACCGTATCGTCGCGCTCAAGGTTCCCCACCCCGGCATGGAAGCCGATCCCGTTCTCTTCGACCGTTTCCAGCGCGAGGCCGCCATCGGCGAGCGTCTTGACCACCCCAATGTGATGCGCGTCTTCGGGGGCGATAAGCGTTCGCGGATTTACCTGGTCATGGAGTGGTGCGACGGCCGCCTGCTGCGCAGCATTCTCGAACAGGGTCCCATGCCCCAGGAACGCGCCCTGCGCATCGCCTGCAAGGTGCTGGACGCGCTCGACTATATCCACTCGAACGGGGTGGCGCATCGCGATCTGAAGCCGGAAAACATCATGGTGGACGAGCACGACAACATCAAGCTCATCGATTTCGGCATTGCCAGCGACGTCGGCGCGCGCCGTCTCACCTACACCAAGATCACGCCCGCCATGGGCACTCCCAATGACATGTCACCAGAACAGGTGAAGGGCAAGCGCGGGGATGCCCGTTCCGACGTCTACTCGATGGGTGTGATCCTCTACGAGATGCTCACCGGCAAGCTGCCCTTTGCCGGCAATTCGGCGCTGGCCATCATGAACGAGCGTCTCCTCAACCACCCTATTCCCCCGCGCGTGGTCGATCCTTCGATTTCGCTGCACCTTCAGGAAGTGCTCTACCGGGCCCTGGAGCGCGATCCCCACAACCGCTACGCCCGCGCTGCCGAGTTCAAGCACGACCTGGAACACCTGGACGAAGTCGGCATCGAGGATCGCGACGAACTGCGAGACTGGCAGAAACGCAAAGCCCTGCTGCCGCGCAAGATTATCTATTACGCCTCGCTGGCCCTCATCCCGGTCGTCGTTCTCCTCATCATGATCCTGATCGCCCGCCATCGCTGAGCTTTCTTCGGACTTCCGGCCGGCACGATTCTTCATACAATCTTTATGCCCGCCGCCCTAGCCTAACCATGAAAACCCACCTCGCTGTGAGCCCCAAAGGAGAGCTATGGCAAAGTACAAACTGGAATATATCTGGCTGGACGGCAAGACCCCTGTTCCCGAGCTGCGCGGCAAGACCAAAATCGTGGATTTCGACTCGACTCCTACGCTGGCGGATGTGCCGATGTGGGGCTTTGACGGCAGTTCGACCATGCAGGCCGAGGGCAAGAGCTCCGATTGCCTCCTCCAGCCCGTGGCGCTTTATCCCGATGCCGCCCGCAACAGCGGCTTTCTTGTGCTCTGCGAAGTGATGCTTCCGGACG
Organism: Acidobacteriota bacterium; assembly: GCA_021811745.1. Next base: position 952 of record JAJZNH010000823.1, on the reverse strand, counting down.
GCACGCCGCACCCCACCAACACGCGCTCCACCGCGCCCGACGATCCCGAATTCTGGTTCGGTTTCGAACAGGAGTACTTCCTTTACAAGGACGGCAAGCCGCTGGGCTTCCCCAAGGACGGCTTCCCCGGCCCGCAGGGTCCGTACTACTGCGGGGTCGGCTACAAGTACATGGGCTCGGTGGCGCGGCAAATTGTGGAGGAGCACCTGGAGCTGTGCCTGGCCGCCGGCATCAACCACGAGGGCATCAACGCCGAAGTGGCCAAGGGCCAGTGGGAGTTCCAGATCTTCGGTAAGGGTTCGCATAAAGCCGCCGACGACCTCTGGGTCGCCCGCTACCTGATGATGCGCCTTTGCGAAAAGTACGAGGTGGACGTGGTGTGGCACTGCAAGCCCATCCGCGGCGACTGGAACGGCTCCGGCATGCACACCAACTTCTCCTTCAAGTACCTGCGCGAGGTGGGCGGCAAGGACTTCTTCGAGTCCCTCATGATGGCCTTCGCCGAGCGCCGCGAGGCCCACATCGAAGTCTACGGCCCGGATAACCACCTGCGCCTCACCGGCCTGCACGAGACGGCTCCGATCGACGAGTTCCGCTACGGGCTCTCCGATCGCGGCGCCTCGGTCCGCATGCCTGTCAATTTCGTCAAGAACGGCTACAGGGGCTACCTTGAAGATCGCCGTCCCAACTCCGAAGCCGATCCCTACCAGATCGTCTCGCGCATCATGGAGACCGTGAACAGCGTCTCCGCAGCCGTCACCGCTTAAGCAACCGGGCCCCACCTTCGCCGCGTATCTGCTTTTTGCGGCCAGGGTGGGGCGGGTGTGTTTGCACCCGCCCGGCGGCGTTTGATAGATTCAGGTTGACCCGCCATCCCAGCCGCCTCCAAAGGAGTTGCATGTCCGCTGACTATCGCAATTTTCTTGCGCTTTCGTACGACGAGCTCGAAGAT
>JAJZNH010000219.1:3562-6061 GCA_021811745.1 Acidobacteriota bacterium | reverse complement strand
TTGAGGCTGCTCGCTGACCATGGCCGCCGATTATCCTTTTCGGCCATGCCTGCCATGGTAGCGCGTCCTTGCAGGACCAGCCTTAGGATGGACTGCTGGATTGATTGTTTCCGACGTACCGATAGGCCGCAGACCCCAGACCTCAGAGGTCCGGGGTCTGCACCGAGTCCTTTTGTCGTCTACGCCGTCTTTTTCAAGGGCCGCACTTCGTCTTTGATTCTGGCTGCCGACTCCTGACGGGCGCGGCTCAGATCGTACATCTGCTGCAGGTTCAGCCAGAACTCGGGACTGTTGCCGAAGTACCGAGCAAGGCGAAGGGCCGTATCCGGAGAGATGGCCCGCGTTCCCCGGACGATCTGGCTTATCCGGTTCGCTGGCACGCGAATTTCAAGCGCCAGCTGGTTCTGACTGATGCCGAGGGGCTTCAGGAATTCCTCCGTCAGCATCTCCCCCGGCGACGTAGTCACACGCTGAATATTCCATCCCTGTGCGGGCTTTCCGATGGTCATCTCTGCTGCCTTGCCTTCCCGTTCCTGTCAGTGGTAATCGACGATCTCCACGTCATGCGCCCCATCAGTTTTCCAGCGAAAGCACACGCGGAACTGGTCGTTGATGCGGATGCTGTACTGGCCCTCCCGGTCGCCCTGGAGTGCCTCCAGCCGGTTAGCCGGAGGCACTCGCAGGTCGTTCAGACTGACCGCCTGCATGAGCTGATCGAGCTTGCGGAGGGATACCGAAGCGATGTTCGAGAAGCGGCGGCTCTTTCCTGTCTCGAACAGCTTCTTCGCCTCTTCGTCCTTAAAGCTGACGATCACACATTCATAATAGGACGGATGACGTCATACGTCAAGCCAGGCGGCGGTTGGTCGTTTACATTCGAACCCGCACTCGACCCCGACGGTAAGGGACGCCATATCGGCTTTCTCAGATTTGCTCCCGCAGGAAACAATCCGGTCGTTCGTGGCGTGTTTGGCTCAGGATGCGGCGCAGGCGAATGCGGAACATCTCCGGTCCCCGAACAACGTACTCCCAGGCAAGCTGGCCCGGACGCAGTGTATCCAGTTGGTAGTTGAGCGGAATGGGATCATGATCATTGACCAGCAGGAAAGATGCGCCGACTTCCAGTGCGTCGAACTTTTCAAAGATGAGGGGATGCCGCTTTACATGCGGTATGTGGCGGATATCCAGCTCCTCTTCCGCAGCCGGAGCCTGTCCCGCCCGTACTACCAGCAGGGTCGAGTCCTCATGGGCTTCGAGCCGGTGCGGCTTGCCTTCCCCAATCCAGAGAACTTCGCCTGCGTGAAGGTCGGCGGGAGTCTGCTCCTCGTAAAACGTAATGTGGCCCGACAGGGCGTGTACGGTCACCATCTCTTTAGCGAAGTGTTCAGGAACGCTCTGCCCGGCGCCCAGGTTGAGCAGCGCCAGGCGGTAGCCGGGACGGTCGATCAGGACCTTCGGCGCGAATTTCTCATTATCGAATTCGATCAGCTGTGAAAGACGGTATGTTTCCATGGGGTTGTTGCTCCGCGAATTGGGATGTGCAGGCACCACGTTATTCCAGATGGAATTCAATCGCCGTGACTTAAGTCACTTCCCTCGGATTCGAAACGTCGAAAGATGAACTACATGGATCTGATCTCCATCGACCGACACACTGACTCTTCCCATAGAGAGACCAAAGACAGAGCCGCCAATTCACGTCCACAACAAGCTGATGGGGAGCGCGGATCACCAATGATGCCCCGGCTACGGACATCGGCGGGGCTCGGAACGCCGCGGGCCAACTCTGCAGCGAGCGCGTCGTCACGGTGGCCTCTGCATCCGCACCAGCGACTTGCGTCCTCAGGCCGCTGAAGGAGATTCACGATGTTGAGGCGTTCGCAGCTGTTATTGATACGCGATCGTGTCCACCGCTTTGCGCAGACGGCGGCCAGCCTTGTTGAATTGCAGACGTACTGTGTCTCAGAGATTGCGGGATGCCCGTCGAATTACAACTGGGTCGGCTTCTACATGCTGGATCCAAACGACCCCGGCACTCTGGGACTGGGCTCGTTCTGCGGCGCGCCTACTCAACATGCACGTATCCCGGTCTCCCAGGGTATTTGTGGAGCGGCCGTAGCCCAGGGCGAAACCGTCGTAGTCGATGATGTTGCCCGCGATCCTCGCTACCTCGCCTGCTCGCTCGAAACCAAATCCGAAATCGTAGTTCCCATTCGCGCCGGGAACGAGGTTGTGGGGGAAATCGATATCGACAGCCACTCCCATGCGGCATTTGACGAGCAGGATCGCGCATTTCTTGAAGAATGCGCCGATATTGTCGGTCGATTTATCAGCCGAAATCGCTGCTGATAACGGGACCCTCGCGCGAACCACGGACGTGGCTGGATTCAAAGCGAGGGGCCGCGATGCCTCACGCGACGACCGCACAAAGGCCAGCAGCCCCTCTCCATGGACTCTTAGCGCCCGTAGTGTTGCGCGTTGACATCGCCGTAGTGCTTC
>JAJZNH010000219.1:0-3552 GCA_021811745.1 Acidobacteriota bacterium | reverse complement strand
GATACCGGGCAGACTGGCACGCAGGCTCCGCAGTCGATGCACTCCTGGGGATCAATGTAGAGTTGCTCTGCGGTTTCAAACTCGGACTCTCGCTTACTGGGATGAATGCAATCCACCGGACAGGCATCGACGCAGGCAGTGTCCTTTGTACCGATGCAAGGTTCAGCAATGACGTAGGCCATGATTCACACTCCTGGGTTCAGGATGACTCTTGTGATAATGCACGTATGTGACAAAAGTCGCATCAATCAGGGGCGGCGCCAGGCGGTGACATCTGTACTCATGCAAGGGATAACTGTTCCATGGAATAACCTGTTTGATTGGCGTCATACTCGCAGGGAGTAAAGTTCGTTACCTGCGATATCGAAGCGATCCGCGCAGCCTTCGGTGGGGCGGAGAGAACATGGCGGGGTGTGAGCCCGGTTATTCGAGTTCCACGGGTGGCAAAACTGCAATTCCGGAGACCAGGGTCATCATGCCTCAGGTAAAGATCACCGTAGACGGGAAGGAGATCCACGCCGAGGCCGGGTCGCTCCTGATCGATGTGTGCAAGAGTTCGGGAATCCAGATCCCCTCATTCTGCTACTACCCGGGCCTTTCTCTTCAGGGTGCCTGCCGGATGTGCCTGGTCCAGATTGCCAAAGTTCCGAAACTGCAAACCGCCTGTACCACTCCGGTTGCGGAAGGCATGGCGGTTACAACGGACAGTTCGGTGGTGCAGCAGAGCCGCAAGGCAATGCTGGAGTTCGTTCTCGAGAATCATCCGCTCGACTGTCCGGTGTGCGATGCCGGCGGCCAGTGCGAACTCCAGGACGCGACTTTCACTTACGGCGCATCCGAGTCGCGCCTCGTTGACATCAAGAATCATCGCGATGAGCAGCAGTGGTCCCCCATCGTCTACTTCGACCGTCCTCGCTGCATCATGTGCTATCGCTGCGTTCGGGTGTGTGGAGAGGGCATGGACGTGTGGGCACTGGGCATCGCGAACCGCAATTCCTCACAGCTCATCGTCGCGAACAAAGACGATCATCTAGAGTGCGAGGAATGCGGTATGTGTATCGACATCTGTCCGGTGGGGGCGCTGACCTCCGGTCCATACCGCTACAAGACGCGCCCCTGGGAAATGAAGCACGTGGAGACGATTTGTACCCATTGTGCTGACGGATGCACGACCACCCTTGGAACTCGCCCTGTGAATGGGCAGATGAAGATCATTCGCGGCTCAAACCGCGACAAGAATGGCATCAATGGCGACTTCCTCTGCATCAAGGGGCGGTACGCGTTCGATTTTGTCGATCATTCGGAAAGATTGACAAGTCCGATGGTAAGAGTTGATGGGCAACTGAGGCCTGTCTCCTGGGACAGGGCTTTTACTGAGGCCGCAAGGCTGTTCGATGAAGCGCGAAAGAGGTCCGGTGCGATCGGCGTGATCGGCTCGAATCATGCCACGAACGAGGAGAATTACATTCTGCAGAAGTTCGCCAGGACTCTGCTGCATACCAATAACATCGACCATCGGCGTACTGCCGACTTCACGACATTTTTCGGCGCCCTTCAGCAATTTAAAGCAAACGCTGCCAGCATGAGCGAGGTTGCCACGGCGAAGACGGTTCTGCTGATCGGCAGCGATCCGACGTACCAGCATCCACTGCTGGCATGGCAGATTCGCAGAGCTGTAAGACTGAACTCCGCTTCTCTGCACATCGTCCATTCGAGGAAAATCAAACTTGCTCGCCAGGCGACACAGTTCATCGAGGTGCCGGAAGGGAAGATCGAAGCCTTCGTCCGCCGTCTCGCCGCGGTGCAGGAGCAATCGCCGGAAGCCGACTCAGCACAGGATCGAGAGTGGTCCAGACCTTTGCTGCGTAGCCTGGCGGAAGCAGCCAATGTCATCATTGCATTCGGCTCAGAACTGACCGGGGAGGGTATCCGGACACTGATTCAAATGGGAAGCAGCCTTCCCAACGCAAAATTCATCTGCTTGGGGGACGGGCCTAACTCCCGTGGAGCGGCCGATATGGGACTTCTTCCCGATCGCCTTCCGGGATACGAGACGGATCGTGAGCGATGGGCCAGCTTCTGGAACGCTTCGGTCCCGGAGCTTCCGGGGCTGAATCTGAATGAGATGCTTGAATCAATCCGCGCCGGCACTCTTCCCCTGATGTATGTGGTGGGAGCCGATCCGGTGGGAGAAGGCTTCATTGATGGCGAATCGCTCGGCCGCAGCGCACTCATTGTGCAGGACTTGTTCCTCACTCCAACGGCAGCAGCTGCCGACGTGATCTTCCCCTCCGCATCGGCCTACGAAAAGGCAGGTACGTTCACCAATACCTGTGGAGATCTGCAAACTCTGCGCAAGGCGGCCGACGTCCCAGGCATCAGAACAGATCTCGACATTATGGTGCATCTCGCACGAATGTTGGGTTGTGATATCACTGAGTCGGGCCGGGGGCCGCAGGTCCGAGCCGAGTTGGGCGAATCGCGAGGATCGCAGTCCGGAGAGATAGACCGGCAATCAGTCTGGACGACAGCTCGCAACATGAGCCTCCGCACCAGCCGCTCGGATCCACACGTGGTGCTCTTAGAGATTCAGAGAACTCTGCCAGACTATACGGAGCCGCACGTGAGTTTCCAGCAACACGGTTCGCCGGAATATTCGATGGCGGCTTCGCAGGCGGGAGATCAAATCCGACCTTTCCAGTACGACCTGTTTTCCTCTCCGGTTTATGGAAACTACTCCGAGACGCTGAATTCCGTCCTGGAACGGCGGCTGGTGCTTCCTGGAGAATTGGCTCCGGAGGAGGCGTCCCCGCGATGAGTCAGATAAAGGAGGAAACGAGGGTTCAGGCTCAGATCGCAGGAGGCGTGATCGCTTCAACCCGCGAGTTGCCACGCAAAGGGCAGATCCTTCGCGGGTGTGAGCTGGAGTCCCTGCATGGTCCGACCGTTCGCTTCTCCGATTATCGTGGTCGCTCGGCGCTTATCGTATTTCTGACTGATGAGCGACAGGAGACCGAAAAGCTGCTGCGCGATGCCGCCAGTCACTACGAAGAGCTGAAGCGTCAGAATGCCGAATTGCTGGCGATCATCCATGGCTCGCACGAAGAAGCCTCAAGTCTCCAACGGCGGCTCAGCCTGCCGTATCCAGTTTTGCTGGATACAGATGGCAGACTGCATCGCGAATTGGGCGCTCGGGACGCGCAGCAGAATGATGCGGCTTCAATTTATGTCACGGACGTCTTTGGCGAAGTCACTGCCATTTTCCTTACCGCGAACGGAGAATCGCTTCCTGCTATCGGAGAGGTGACGCGGCAGTTGGAGTTCATCAGCTTTCAATGTCCTGAGTGTGAAGCTCCGGAATGGCCGGCGTGACGACGGTAGGTCTTCACTCAGAAATGCAGGAGATTTCATTTAGCTCATGAAGCAGGCGCCACAATCGCGACAGGAGGAACCCGTTCTCCTCACGGTCGGGCATTCGACACGAAGCATTGAAGAATTCCAGGGCCTGCTGAGCCTCCACGACGTGAAGCTGCTGGTTGATGTACGAACTGT
>JAJZNH010000622.1 GCA_021811745.1 Acidobacteriota bacterium | reverse complement strand
AGGTGGGACCGGTCCCGTTTGCAGCTCTGGTCAAACCACAACCTGTTGTGCAAGGTGGCGTCAAGTAAATATCCCTAATCCTCGATTTTCGCATGGGCCGCGGGCGCGAAGGTCCGGCGCACTTCCAGGACAAGTTCGAAGGAATTTACAAACCCACGGAAATGCGGCCTACATATTCGATCATCTCTTCTTCCTTGAGTCCGATGACGCCCATCGACATCTCGCAGACGTGAATGCGCACGCCGAATTCGGCGGCTTTATCCGAACATCGACTATGCCGGCGCGGGATCGTTCATCCAGATGATTGGCGAGTTCGAACAGGTGGAGTTCCTGGAAGCCGCGACTTCCTCTCGATGCAGGCAAACCTCGGAGTCTGCCCTGGCACGCACCCGGCGATGCCTGCGTCTAGCGATGGATAATCCGGTAGGTTCCGTAATGGATCGTGAGAACAGCCGTACCTCCAAAGCGTACCCTGGATTTGCTCCGGTTCAGTTGCGGTAACCAGAATCCCTCCACTGGCGCATAGACCTCCTCGATCTCCGTTTTCGTAATCCAGAACGAGGGATTCTTCGCCGGCTGAGCCTCGATTCGCTCCAGCGCGTAATCCGCGGCATCGATCGATATCTTGCCTTTGTAGAGGAACCTGCCGTGCGCGAGTGGGTCGACGAGCAGGATCTGGGCTGGACGGCCATTCACGTTGTCGCTGCCGAGCATCTGAAATCTGTAATTCGTCTCCGTCAGGGCTGTCTCGCTGGGTTTGCGCGATGCTTCCTCCTCGCTTTCCACCGCCCGCTTTAGAACTTTGTCGTACAGCAACCTCGATCCGCTCTGCGAGATGATTCGGAAGCTTTTGCCGGATGCGGCGTCGAAGGTAACTTCCACATCCATCGTCGCTGCAAGAGATTTCGGGAACCCTTCGTACTCCACCGTGTAATGCCGGGTTGACTGGTAACGAATCAACTTCTCCGCTCGAACTCGATCGTTTCGCCGCACGTGATGGACGATCTCGATCGCGGTTGGCTTTCCGGCGAAGGCGGCGCTTCCTGCTTGCGACCAAGCCGCAAACGCGCAAAGCATTGTCACCGCGGCGAGAAGAATCGGGCCGGCCGCCGATGAAATTCGACGCAATCGCGACGCATGTGCATCCACGAAGGTTGGATTGCGCGGACGCGGTACCAGGTTGCCAGTCAGGGGCTCTCTCCGCAAACCGGTGCGTAAGCAACGAACACACTCTAGAAAACGCCCCATACGCTTCCGCGCGATTCCGCCCATTCTTCCCTATCAATTTTCCGGAGCCACAAAGAATTCACAGCGCTGTGCGACAACCAACCCCCGTTTCCCGCGTATCAACCTTCATTGCCGGTCTTCCCGGTGTTGCCGAAAAATCAGTTGTTGGCTGCAATGAGCTCCTGCGGAAAGAGTGCCCCTGCTTCCCCGAGGGTTGTACGCCCCAGGCAGGAACCGGCCTGGATATCGGTGCGGCTGAAGTCGGATGCGGCGCAGTCGCCCGGCTCCAGGAACTGGACCGCATGGCTGCCGCGTTGCCGGCTTCGATGCTTCGCCGGCTTTGATCGGCTACGCGCGCGGGCATCTGCCCCGGGGCAATGGGTCCGTCGCTGCGGCTGCGGTGCTCGAACCCTGCCGCCCTATGATTTCGCCGTGTCCAGCGGCGTGTTCCTTTAGTTTCCTTCTCTGGGCTACACCGGCCGCGTTCTCGAGCGAATGGTGCGCAAAGCCGCCCGCTCGATGCGGCTCTCAGTGACGTTCGCATTGGCTCCATTGATGCGCGGAAAGGTGAATTTGCCACCTAAACAGTAATATTGTTGAGGAAGACTTCTGACCTCACACAGACAAGCCATGAAGCAAATTCCCACCCTCGACGGCTGGCGCGGCATCGCCATATTGATGGTGCTCGCCGACCACGCAACCATTGCGGCACTGCAGCGCTATCCGCATCCGTGGATGCGGATCGGGCTTCATGGGGTGACTTTGTTCTTCGTGCTGTCCGGCTTTCTGATTACTTCGAACCTGCTGGCTGGACCTATCGATCTCAAGAAGTTCTACATCCGGCGATTCTTTCGCTTGATGCCTACCGCCTGGACATTCCTGGCTGCTCTGCTGCTCCTCAATCTGTCGGGAATTCACTGTACAAGTTGGAGAGAGATTCGCGGCTGTCTGTTCTTTTACCGCAACTTTCAGGGGAACTTGGGCACTGCGGGCCACTTCTGGTCCCTTTCGATCGAAGAGCAGTTTTACCTCGTCTGGCCGGCTTTGCTGCTCCTTTTCGGCGTTCGCCGTTGCCGCTGGATTGCGCTCGCCGGCGCCGCATCGGTCGCGGCCTATCGATTCGCATTCTGGAGGCACTACGAACAAGGTCTGCTTTACACACGCACAGAAGTCCGGGCAGACGCCCTGCTCCTTGGCTGCATGTTCGCGCTGCTGCGCAACGACCCCGCCATTCGCGAAAAGCTGAACCGCTGGTCGGAACTCCTGGCTGTGCCCGCCGCAGGTGCCTTTCTGATCGCCATCGCCACATCCTACACCCTTCAACCGCTCTGGGAATCCGCGGCTGTCGGGGCCCTCTTGATCTTCACTTCGCTTCACCCTGCCGCGCTGGTTTCCAGGCTCCTCGAGTGGAAACCGCTCGCATGGCTCGGCACTCTTTCCTACACCATTTACATCTGGCAGGAGCCGTTTACTGTTTTCCACGGCAAATGGCTCTTCGTTGCCGGCGGCTTCATCTTTCCGGCGTTCGTGCTGGCTTCTCATTTCCTCGTCGAGCGCCCAATGAGGAAGTTCGGCCGGCGAATCGCAGAGAATCAACGGCGCCACCGGGTGCTCGAGGCCGCTCCCCAAACCGGCTAACCACGGTGCCACCCTGCTGCCTCAAAGCATTTCCACTGCGCCGCGTAACCGGAGACCGTCCACGATATCATGTTGCTGATCGTGGCCTACAAGCACCTGTACGCTGCCGCGAGTTTGAATGCATCGCAATTGCTTTGTTAGATTCGCCTGCGGTAGCCGAGTACGCGTCGGCGTAAACCGGCTGGCCTCCGTGGAAGTGTTGCCGTCCTTCGCGTCATGAGCCACTGTCACTGGAGTGAAGGTGCGATGAAAATGAACCCGGACTCTGCTTCCCGCCAACATGCCCGCACGGGGCCGCAGCCGCCCCAACTGCCTGAACCGAGCTACGCGGAGCGCGTCCGCACTCTATTTTCCCGGCAGAGCATGGGAACGCTGTCGACGCTGTCGCGGAAGCGAGAGGGCTTTCCTTTCGGTTCGCTGATGCCGTATGCCCTGGATGCGGAAGGGCGGCCCGTTTTTCTGATCAGCAGCATGGCAATGCACACCCAGAACCTGAAATCCGATCCGCGGGCCAGCCTGTTTGTGCTGCAGGGCGGGGCCGGCGAAGATCCGCTCGGAGCCGCGCGAGCTACGTTGGTTGGCGAAGTCAGGGCCGTGCCGGAGACGGATGGGACCGATGTGCGCCGGCTCTACCTGGCAAAGCATCCCAACAGCCAATACTGGGTTGATTTTGCCGACTTCAGCTTTTTCCGGCTCCAGGTGCTGGAGGTTTATTACGTGGGCGGCTTTGGCGTGATGGGCTGGGTGGAGGCTGCGGAGTACGAACAGGCGCTGCCCGACCCGCTAGCCCCGGCGGCGGAGGAAATCATGGCGCACATGAACGCGGATCACGCCGACGCCATGATCCTGCTGGCCCACACCCACGCGGGAATCCAGGCAACCGAGGCCGCAATGACCGCAGTGGACCGGCTCGGGTTCCATCTCCGGCTGAAGACCGCGGAAGGCATGAAGGGGATTCGCATCAACTATCCCGGCGAAGTGAGAAGTCCGCAGGAGCTCCGGAAAGCCTTGGTGGAGATGGTGCGGCGCACCAGAGGGGGCGTGTGAATCCTGCGGCCAGACTGACGGCACGGAAGCGGCGCGAGACGCAATCCGGGAATCTCCGTATTCCGCAAACCGGCCGTGTTAAGAGGGCTCCTGCTGGAACTTCGCAGGAAACCGCCGTCATCGTCGGCGCCGGACCGGCAGGATTGACTGCAGCCCTGGAATTCTGCCGCAAATCCTCCATTCGTCCCATCGTGCTTGAGGCCAGCGGTCGCATTGGCGGCATCTCCTGCACCATTCGCCATAATGGCAACCGAATCGATCTCGGCGGCCACCGCTTTTTTTCCAAGTCGGACCGCGTGATGGACTGGTGGTTGGAGATCATGCCGGTTGCCGCGCAAGGCCAAGACGGACCCGCCTGTATCTCGTATCGGAACCAGCGGCGGCCAGTCGGGAACCTGCCCGGGAATCGCAGCGGAGTTCCGGACGATCCGGATAGCGTCATGCTCGTGCGCCCGCGCAAGAGCCGCATCTATTTCATGCGCTCGTTTTTCGACTATCCTCTTTCCCTTTCCCCGGGGACTCTGCGCCGCCTGGGATTCTTGCGTACCCTCCGCATGCTCGCCAGCTATCTCAAGGCCCAGATCCGCCCACTCCGTCCGCAAAAATCGCTCCGGGATTTTCTCGTCAACCGCTTCGGCCGCGAGCTTTATCTCACCTTCTTCAAGAGCTATACCGAAAAAGTGTGGGGCGTTCCCTGCGAACAGCTCTCCGCGGCATGGGGGGAGCAGCGAATCAAGGGCCTCTCGCTGCGCACGGCGGCTACGCACTGTCTCAGGAAACTCTTCGACCGGGAAAAAACTTCAGGCGACATCCGTCAGAAGAACTCTGAAACCTCTCTGATCGAGCAGTTTCTATATCCCAAGTATGGGCCCGGCCAGCTATGGGAGCGGGTTGCCAAACTGGTGGAAGAAGCCGGAGGTGAAATCCGCCTGGGCTGGAAGGTTGCAGCCATTCACGTCGAGAAAGACGAGGACGGCGCGGAGCGGGTCGTCTCGGTAGAGGCGCGCAATCCGCAGGGCGAGCAGGTCACGATTCCCGGCGACTATTTTTTCTCCACCATGCCCGTCCGCGAGCTGATTCGCGCTGTCGATGCACCGGCGCCGCCCGACATTCAGTCCATCGCCGACGGGCTCCAGTATCGCGACTTCATCACCGTCGGCCTGCTCGTCGACCGGCTGCTCATTACCGAGCCGGATGGCTCGCCCATCAAGGACACCTGGATCTATATTCAGGAGCCGGATGTGCTGGTGGGACGCCTGCAGATCTTCAACAACTGGAGTCCGCACATGGTGGCCGATCCATCCAAGGTGTGGATCGGACTTGAATATTTCTGTTACGACAGCGATCCACTGTGGAAGATGGCGGATGCCGATCTTGCCCGGTTCGCCATCGGGGAAGTGGCGTCGATCGGCATTCTCAATTCCGCCGAGGTTCGCGACTTCTGCGTCTTCCGCGTGCCCAAGACCTATCCCGCCTATTTCGGCGCCTACGAACATTTCGACAAGATCGTCCGCTACATGGAACGCTACGAGAACCTGTTTCTGGTTGGCCGCAACGGCATGCACAAGTACAACAACCAGGACCACTCCATGCTTACCGCAATGATGGCCGTCGATAACATCCTGGCCGGAGTCAAGAGCAAGCAGAACCTATGGGATGTAAATACCGAACAGGAATACCACGAGCAGAAAACAGCGCCCTCGCGTGGGTCTGATGCTGTCCCGGCGACTGCGATTCGCAGGCCGGGACCCGCCGCAGGATCGCTGCATGACCAAGCTGGCTTCGCTCGGGGCCCTGCCTGATGGATTCCAGGCGTAAGCGCCTTTGCTCCCTTCGGCTTTTCCCAGCGCACTCCCTTCGGACGCCAACGCCAGCTCCAGGCCGCCGCTCCCCCAACTTGACATCCGCCCGTCATGCCCTCTCTAATGGCCGCACCGACGTTTTCGTAAACGTTATCGTTAGCGATAGTCAAAATTTCTCGTATCGAGGATCGGAATCGACCATGAACTCCGCAATTACCCGCCGCTCTCTCCTCGCCGGCATGGGCGCCATGGCTTCCATGGCTGGCGCGCATCGGCTGTCCGCACAAGCCCCCGCCCATCCTTTCCCGCCGCCGGCGCCCTCCGATCACCCCCTCGTCGGCGCGCCACAGCCCGGCGAC
>JAJZNH010000690.1:4324-6093 GCA_021811745.1 Acidobacteriota bacterium | reverse complement strand
CGACAAGATCTTTGCGCAGATCGACCCTCACCTTGGGGTTTCAATCCACGCCTCCCAGCGCGGCGACGTGGCCGCCACAGCCAGGTTTCGATCCACGCCTCTCTGTTGCCGGCATCGCGGAATGTGAGATGGTTTCAATCCACGCCTCCCAGCGCGGGAGGCGACGGCGCATGGCGTAAACATCTCCCTGCGCTACAGATAGCTTGCCACAAATGCGAGACTAACTCCATTTGCCGGCCTTCCGTTGCCTGTCCGAAGACGCTCAAGGGCCTCTTCCTGTTATATCGGCACTTAGCTGGTCTGCGGATCTCCTGGGGAATCCGTGCTCGCTGAGGGTCCGCGCAGAGCAGGCCCTGGGGCTGTCGCGACTAGAGGATCAGTGGTGCTTAAGGGTCGTAGGAGAGCTTTGCGCCGACGTGTTCCACCCGTCTTCTCCATTCGTTTCCGAGAAAGTAGAACCGGAGGCTGTCCTGGGATGGGTCGGCCTCGGAGACCAGGCTCGCGCGAAGCATGACCCATTGCGCGGAGTCCACGACGCACTCGAATACGGAGTTCTGCACGCGCTGCCCGTGATTTTCGCACAGCCGTGCGACGCGGCGCAGTCTGCGTTTTCCTGCATCGTCGCGGGTGCTTACGTCGTAGCTTACAAGAACCAGCATGCTGGCTTTACCTCCAGAAGAAGGCGGGGTACGCGTCGAGGCCGCCACGTACGTGACGCGCGAGGAGCAACGCCTGCACGTACGGCACGAGGCCGAGCGGGACTCGCTCCTTGAGATAAGGGTGCTCGACCTCATCCTGCTTGCGAAGTTGCCAGGCGGAGACGACTTGTTTGCGGGTGGTGTCGTCCATCTGAATGCCTGCGCCGTCCTGGTCCGTGAAGCCCGATTTCTGCACCTGAAGCCGGTTGATGAGCGTCAGCACCAGGCGGTCGGCCAGCACGGCGCGGAGTTCTTCCATCAGGTCGAGGGCGAGGCTTGGACGCCCTGGGCGGTCCGTGTGGAGGAAGCCGACCGCTGGGTCGAGGCCGACGCTTTCCAGCGCCGACTCGATGTCGTGACGCAAGAGCGCATAGACGAATGACAGGAGTGCGTTGACGCGATCCAACGGAGGCCGGCGGGAGCGGCCGGCAAAATGAAATGCTTCTCGGTCGCCGCCGATCATTTGGTCAAAGACGGAGAAGTAGGTTTGTCCTGCCAAGCCTTCGTGTCCACGCGCTTCGTCGATGGATGGCGCTCTGGCTGCCTCCATGCCTTCCCAGGAGAGGCGATTGGCTGCGTCTCGCAGATCCTTTTCGCGTGTCTCGTCGGCGATTTCGCGGGCTGCGCGCAGCAAGACGACGCGGCTGTTCGCGATCTTGGCCGCCAGGATGGTCTGCACGATTGGTAGGGCGCTACTGCCGTTGTCGGCGATGCGGTATTGCTGTCGCCGCAGCAGGACGTCGCCGGAGACGGGCCCGTTCACGCGAGCGATGAACCTTCCCTGCTCGGAGAGAAAGGAGATCCCCACGCCCCGCTCACAGCACAGCCCCAATACCGGTGGGCTGCAGGACACCCGGCCCCAGCAGACGAGCCCTTCAAGCGTGTGGATGGGAACACGTAGCTTCAACTCGTCGCCCAGCTTGATCGCGACCGTCTCGCCGTCGCGATGCAAGTACGCGCCTTGGGTCATGACATGCAGGGTGTTGAGAAGTTTACGCATGGGGTGGACTACGGCTCCTGCTGGAGGGAGCGGAGTTGCAGAGCCAGCCAGCGCGCGACGTCGGCGTGAGA